>NZ_AFOC01000084.1:0-16074 GCF_000224455.1 endosymbiont of Riftia pachyptila (vent Ph05) | reverse complement strand
TCTGGCGGTTCCAGCTCGACTAGTTCCACCCCTGCAGTCACGCCGACCATCGATTACAGCGAAGCCGACGCCGCTGTATTCACTCTGAGCAATGGCCGCGCCAAGAGCCGCAGTATTTCAGTCAGCGTAACCGGACGTGTAGCAACTTCGAATTAATAGATAAAAAGGGAGAACGCCATGAAAAACAACCGTATCTATCAATCGTCAACGAGCACTAGAGGCATGCAGGGCTTTACGCTAGTTGAGCTGTTAACCACATTGACGGTCGCCCTGGTACTGCTGTTGGTTGGTGTCCCCGCTTACAATCAGCTGAGTGCAAACAATCAGATAACGGCAGAAAGCCATAATTTAGTTTCACATCTGCAATATGCCAGAACAGAATCGGTAAAGCGGGGACTGCCGGTCACCATCTGTGCGTCAGATGATGGGGCAACCTGTTCCGGTTCCGAGACATGGAATGTCGGCTGGATCGTATTTACCGATGGAACAGGCTCTAAGGGTGAAGCCGATGGTAGCGATACAGTGCTCCGCGCCTACCTGAGTGACAGTGACAATCTGACACTTAATGCCAATGTCGCTTACATTCAGTACCAACCTGATGGCACCATTGAGTTGAACTAGGCCTGTTAACACCCCCCGCCGGTTTATCGCCCCTCTTCAACGAGGGGTTTTTTCTGCGTCCTGGAGTGACGACAGGATCAGAAAAATAGTTTCTGACTTGCAACTCTACAACCAATCACAAAAAGATCAGTTAACGTGAAACTCGAGAGTAAATGCGCCAAGCCTTCTATTTATGAGGCCCGTTAGGGCATAGACAAACAGCACAACCCCTAACATCTCACAGAGCTCTTCAACCGTGTACAAAAAACTATAGAGAATAGTCGCTGTACCGTGCGCCTCGGCCTCCCTCGCTCCAATCAGTTCCAATCCAATCGCACCCAACAGAAATAATCCACCGGAAATAACAAATTGAATTCTTAGAAGCTTTGGGAGGGAAAAGAGAAACTTTAGGTAGGAGATCAGAAAAACAATAGCGGCAATTCCATAGGGTATTACCCAAGCAAAATAGAACACACCTTCTGCTGGAACAATGTTAGAGACAAGATCACCAATCCCTTCATGAATCTGGGCACCCTCATCAAGCGAAAGAAACAGAAAAATCAACGCAAGCCCAAACCAATGATGGCGATATCGCTCCTTCTTCAGATAGTGATACCGGCTAATCACTGCAAGCAGGATTGCGGCAAACAGCAACGCAAAAGATGAGTACCAAGAGGGTAAATTCCCCTCATAATCGAAATCGAGCAACTCGATGAAATCAAACTGATCCGGATCATTGATCAGGAAATAGATAACCAACTGCCCAATGTGCAGCAACGCAAGCACAAAGATCGTGCCCAACATCAGCCGCATAACAACCTTTCTCGAGATAACGACATTCATGCGCGGTTTATAGCTCGGATAATGTCTCTTTTCCAACGCTCAGCTGGTTAACAGGAAATCCGGCAACCCCGGTTCGATCCCTAATTCATCATAAACTCTTTACGTAGAGATAGGATCGCCAGTGTCAGTGATTCCCTCGCTGGAAGAGGGCGTTAATAGTGGTGCCCGGAGCCGGAATCGAACCGGCACGGGGTTGCCCCCGAGAGATTTTAAGTCTCTTGCGTCTACCAATTTCGCCATCCGGGCATGGACGAGCGACGCATTCTAGCGCATCGAACAGTCAAGGGAAATTTACATCGCCACCCACCCAGAGGAATTGCATCTGAGCCGCCATACCGTGTAGCTTTCCTCTGACGAGGCTCCACCCAATTTGTCACACTCGCCACACCAGGCAAGCCATGAGGCCCCATGGGGCAGTCACCACGACCAGAGAGACTACAGGGATGAAGCACCATCAAGATCTCTTGGCGCCTGCCTGCTGATTGCATGCCTATATATCACTGGCTGCCAGAGTACGCCACAAAAGCCACCCTCCGGAGCGACAGCCGGAGCAAGTCCGACACTGCCCCCGACTCAATCCCTTGCTACCCTCCCATCAGCGACAGAAAACCGATCTCCCCCGCTGCTCACAAGATCCTCTCCATTGGCCAGGAGATGGCACTGGTGAAGCGGGAGATCATTCAGGGAAGTTGCTGGGACTATGCCAACGCGGTCTATAATCGGGCCGGTTACCCCAACCGAAACGGCCAGCGCATCACCATTTTTAAAGGTAAAAAGTCTGGCCCCTATGCCGCCATCGCCTTGATCGAGCCGGGCGACTTTCTCTACTACATCAACCACTCCTATTACGATGTAGAGCACAGCGCGATCTTTATCGAATGGATAGATATAAAGAGGAACACGGCGCTGATGCTCAGCTATGGCGGTGAGCATCGCAAAGCGCCTGCGCGCTATCGCCCCTATGATCTCTCCAGCGTCTACCGGATCATCCGGGCCAATTAGCGCAAGCAGGACAGCGGCAAGCCAGGCCCGCAGGCACAAAAAAGCCCCGGATGTCCGGGGCTGATTGCCATTTGGAGCGGGAAACGAGACTCGAACTCGCGACCCCAACCTTGGCAAGGTTGTGCTCTACCAACTGAGCTATTCCCGCATTCTAGATGGAGGCTTGGGTCGGAATCGAACCGGCGTCCACGGCTTTGCAGGCCGCTGCATAACCACTCTGCCACCAAGCCTAAAACAGTTCCGGACGCTGCCTGAGTGGCGGCAGCAGCCGTGAATCTAACAAAAAAGCCCCGGTACTGCCGAGGCTCTTTCACAATTTGGAGCGGGAAACGAGACTCGAACTCGCGACCCCAACCTTGGCAAGGTTGTGCTCTACCAACTGAGCTATTCCCGCTGCGTCAGAACGAAGCGTATTGTAGCGGCGCGGATGTTGCTGTCAAGCATCAATCAACTGAAACAGCTGATTCATCCCCCTCTACTCTTCCCTTGGCAACACCTCCACCACCGACTGCCCAGAGAGACTTGGCCAGGCCGCGCGCAGGTAGACCACCATCGACCAGAGCGTCAGAATAGCTGAAACATAGAGCAGCACAAAGCCGACCGTGAACACCGGAATCTCCCACAGTGGCTGCTTGATAATTAACAGCAGGATCGCCACCATCTGCACTGCGGTCTTGAACTTACCGATCATCGACACCGCCACCTGGGCGCGTGCGCCGATCTCGGCCATCCACTCGCGCAGCGCTGAGATGGTGATCTCGCGGCCAACAATGATCGCTGCCGGCAGCGCCAGCGCCGGGCTCGGCTCCGCCTCCACCAACAGCAACAGCGCTGCCGCCACCATCAGCTTATCTGCAACCGGGTCGAGGAAAGCACCAAACGGCGAAACCTGCTGCCAGCGTCGCGCCAGATAGCCATCCAACCAGTCAGTGACACTGGCCAGAGCAAACACCGCCGCAGAGAGCACCCTGGCCCCCTCGAACGGCAGGTAGAAGATCAACACAAACACCGGGATCAATAGGATCCTCAACAGCGTCAGGATATTCGGAATGGTCCACACAATAAGAACCCACTAACTCTCTTCATGAAAGGCCTGATAGATCAGTCGCGCCAGCTTCAGGCTAACCCCATCGACCCGTGCGATATCCTCGACCCCGGCCCGGGTCAGCTCCTGCAATCCACCAAACTGCTTCAACAGCCGCTGACGGCGCTTTGGACCGATCCCCGGCAACGCCTCCAGCACCGAGGTCTTACGACTGCGGGCGCGGCGCTGGCGATGACCCGTAATCGCAAACCGATGTGCCTCATCACGGATCTGCTGCACCAGGTGCAGCGCAGGTGAATCCGCCGGCAGTATAATTGGCGTGCTATCGCCGAACAAGAAGAGCTGCTCCATGCCCGCCTTGCGGTCCGGCCCTTTCGCCACCCCCACCAGGGTCAGTCCAGCGATACCCAGCTCGACCAGAATCTCATGCGCCGTGCTCAGCTGCCCTTTGCCACCGTCAATGAAGAGGATATCAGGCAACGCCACCTCCCCCTTCTTGATGCGGGTATAGCGCCGCTCCAGCGCCTGGCGCATCGCCGCATAGTCATCGCCGGGTGTGATGCCATCGATATTGAAGCGGCGGTAATCCGATTTGAGCGGGCCTTCGGCATTGAACACCACGCAGGAGGCGACCGTTTTCTCTCCGCGAGTATGGCTGATATCAAAGCACTCCATACGCGACGGCGACTCATCCAGCCCCAGCGCCTGCTGCAGTCGCTCGAGCCGCCCCTGCATATCGATGCGGCTGGCGAGCCGCGCCTTCAGTGCCAGTTCAGCGTTGTTCAGCGCCATCTGCAGCCAACGTGCCCGCTCACCGCGCAGCCGATGACTGATGCGCACTCGCCGCCCCGCCTGTTCGCCGAGCACCTGCTCCAGCAGGGTCTGATCTTCACCAGCATGACTGAGGATGATCTCCGCCGGCACCGCCTTTTCCAGATAGTACTGGGCGACGAAAGCGGAGAGCACCGCCCCCGCCTCTGCGCCAGCGGGTATTGCGGGAAAGAAGGCCTTGTTACCCAGATTGCGACCGGCGCGGATAAAGAATACCTGGACGCAGGCGGTCCCCGCTTGCAGCGCCACCGCGACGATATCCAGATCGCCCCGTTCGCCGCTGACATACTGACGTTCCTGGATCCGGTTGAGAAGTTTGATCTGATCTCGGTAGAGCGCCGCCTGCTCGAACGCCAGCGCCGCAGAGGCCGCCTCCATGCGCGCCACCAGCGCATCCACCACCGTACTGGTCTTACCATCGAGAAACAGCTCGGCATGGCGCACATCCTCGCGGTAGTCGGTCTCGCTGATCAGGCCGACACAAGGCGCGCTGCAGCGTTTGATCTGATACTGCAGGCAGGCTCGCGAGCGGTTGCGAAAGAAACCCTCCTCGCACTGGCGCACCGGAAACAGCTTCTGCAACAGCTGCAAGGTCTCGCGGGTCGAACCGGCGCTCGGATAGGGACCGAAGTAGCGTCCACCACCCTTGCGTGAGCCGCGTCGGAAACTGAGTGCCGGGAACGACTGGTCGGTGGAGAGATGGATGTAGGGGTAGCTCTTGTCGTCCCGTAGCAGCACATTGTAGCGCGGCTTGAGCGACTTGATCAGATTGTTCTCCAGGATCAGCGCTTCAGCCTCGGTGTGGGTCACCGTCACCTCGATGCGTTCGATCTGGACGACCATGCGCTGGATGCGCAGATTGAGAGCGCGGGTGAAGTAGCTGCTCACCCGCCGCTTCAGATTCTTCGCCTTGCCAACATAGAGCACCTTGTCGTCGGTGCCGATCATACGATAGACCCCGGGCCTGGAGGTCAGCGTCTTGAGAAAGGCCTTAGCGTCGAAACAAGCTTTAGACGACGGTTCACTCATCGTCAGAGAGTCTGCAGCAGCTCTCTGGCACGTGCAAACACCTGCTCGAACATCGCTGTGGTGAGTCTTTTTGTCTGGGTGTTGTAGCGGCTGCAGTGGTAGGAGTCGAGCAGCCGGAGGCCATTCGGCAGGCGGTGTTCAGCCGCATGACCGAAGGCAAACGCCTTCAGCTTCTGCCCGGATGCCTTGAGCACCGCGTTGTGGGCAATGCAACCCAACGCTAGCACCACAGCCCCCTTCTCCAGGCTTGCCAGCTCTTGGCTAAGGTAGTGGTTGCAGTTGTTAATCTCCACCCCCTGCGGCTTGTTCTGCGGTGGCAGGCACTTCACCGCGTTGGTGATGCGGCAGTCGAACAGCTGCAGGTCATCATCTGCCGCCACCGATTCGGCCCGACTGGCAAAACCGTAGCGGTGCAGCGTCTGGTAGAGCAGGATGCCGGCGTGATCTCCGGTGAACGGGCGTCCGCTCGCGTTCGCCCCATGCATGCCCGGCGCCAGCCCCACCAGCAGCAGGCGAGCGGCAGGATCACCAAACGGCGCCACCGGACGACAGTGGTAATCAGGGTGGTCCTGGCGGGTCTGATCGAGGAACGCCGCCAGCCGGTCACAACGGCGGCAGTGCAGATCAAACACTGTCGACCTTGTCGCTGAGAATGCCGTGGCGATAGGCGAGCCGCGTCAGCTCCACATCGTTGCGCACATCGAGCTTCTCATAGATACGCTGGCGGTAGGTGCTGACAGTCTTGGGGCTGAGGCTGAGACCATCGGAGATCTCCTGGTTGCGTTGCCCCTCCAGGATCATCAGCATCACCTGGGTCTCGCGGGAGGAGAGGCCTTGGAAGGGAGTGGCGGAGTGGCGCTTCCAATCGGTGAGGATATGTTTTCTTGCGACATCGGAGGAGACAAAGGGCTGACCACGGAACACGCTGCGGATCGCTTGGATCATCTCATCTGCCGGGCAGCCTTTGGTCAGATAACCCATTGCGCCCACCTCGTTAAGACGAGCAGGGAAGGGCTCGTTATCCAGCATGGTCAACGCCACCACCTTCAAATCGGGAGCAATTCTCAGCAGTCGGCGAGTCGCCTCGATGCCACCAATGCCAGGCATGTTCACATCCATCAGCACCACATCGGGCCGATCCTGCTGCACCATCTGGATCGCCGCTTCACCACTGCCCGCCTCGCCCACCACACTGATGTCAGGCACCTGCGTCAAGATACTCTTGACGCCGGTACGCACCAGTTCGTGATCGTCAACCAACAACACTCTGATCATCTGATTCCTCGCTGTTCAGAGGTATCGCCCACACTGCTTGATATCGGCCTGCACGCAACTGACAGGCGCACATCGTCCCCAGCCTGGGGGGGGGTGCAAACTATTCCGCCGAAGAAGAGACCATTGAGTTTACAAGGGTGGCTTAGATTGAACAACGGAACCGCTCCCGAAGGCTTGTGGGCTGCAAAGCAGATCACATCAGGAGACCACCCAACGCTCTCGGCTGGATGCGTACTCAGGCCCACCGGCGCCAAAGCCATGCCCCTGGATGACACAGAACGCCAGCCATTTGGAGAGGAACAGGTTCAACTTCCAACGCTGCTCCAGGGTCGGGTTATCGCCCCACTTTTTCAAGGGTAAGGCCGACTGGCGCAGGTCGACGATATCGACCTGTTTGGAGTCGTGATAGACACGCAGATTGGCGTCCGGATCAGGGTAGTGGCCACCGGCATGGGGAAAAAAGTAGGTAAGGTGGAGCAAGCTGGTGTAGGGGGTCTGTTCGAGCACCTCCAGATGGAGATCCATACCATGATCGAGACAGGAGAGGGCCCGCCCCTGCATCAACCGAAGTTCTGGCGCAAGCCGCAGCAACAGCCGGTAGTTCTCCTCACTCAGATCGAGCAGCGCGCCCACATTCGGCCTGCCATTCAGCAGGCTCTTTAGACTCCACGGGTAACAGGGGGCTCGCATCGCGTCGGTCCAGACCTCTCAATTCAACACAGGAGGCCATGATACAGCCACTTGCCCCTGCTGCGGACACAAAAAAACCCCGACAGGCCCTAACACCGCCGGGGTCTTTTCGGAATGACCGCTCAGGCGCCCTGGCCGCCCTTCTGCTCTGCTTCGATCTGCGCCCGCACCTCGTCCATATCGAGTTCACTGGCCTTGTCCAGCAGATCACGGAAGCCCGACTCCGGCAACGCACCCGCCTGGGAGAAGATGATGATGTTCTCACGGAAGATCATCAGAGTCGGGATCGAGCGCACCTGGAAGTGCATCGCCAGTTCCTGCTCGTCTTCGGTATTCACCTTGGCGAAGACCATATTCGGATTGTCTTCGGCAACCTTTTCATAGGTCGGGGCGAAGGAGCGACAGGGACCACACCAGGGCGCCCAGAAATCGATGATCACGAAATCGTTATTGGTGATGGTCTCTTCGAACGTGTCCTTGGTGAGTTCTACGACAGCCACAGCATGCCCCTTAACAATTTAGTAAAAAGTTGGCGGATTCTATCAGAATATTCTAATAAGTTCATCCAGCAAATTGCCCGAATTCCCTCAACTGAATGCCATAAAAAAGCCGGGCTTAGCCCGGCTTTTCAGCATTCTTCAGTGAAGATCAACCCAGTCCGCTGAAGATCTGGTCGCGGATCTCGTCCACCCCGCCAACACCGTTGATCTTGATGTATTTGCAACTACCGGCATCTGCCTCTTTGGTGTAGAAGGCGATCAGCGGCTCGGTCTGGTCATGGTAGACCTTGAGACGCGCCTTTACGGTCTCTTCCTGATCATCATCGCGCTGAATCAGATCCTCACCGGTCTCGTCATCCTTGCCCTCCACCTTGGGCGGATTGAAGGTGACGTGGTAGGTGCGACCGGAGGCGAGATGCACCCGACGACCGGACATGCGCTTGATGATCTCCTCATCGGGCACATCGATCTCCACCACCGCGTCGATCGGCACACCAGCCTCTTTCAGCGCTTCTGCCTGGGGAATGGTGCGGGGGAATCCATCGAACAGGTAGCCGTTGGCGCAATCGTCCTGGGCAATGCGCTCTTTCACCATGCCCATGATGATATCGTCAGAGACCAGACCACCCTCATCCATGATCTTCTTCGCCGCCTTGCCCAGGTCGGTGCCCTGTTTAACGTGAGCACGCAACATGTCACCAGTGGAGATCTGGGGAATGCTGTACTTCTCTTTGATGTAGTTTGCCTGGGTACCCTTGCCCGCACCGGGGCCGCCCAACAGAATCACGCGCATGTTCATCACTCCTTAATCTGGTGTAACACTCTTTTCATACCACTCGAGTCTGACACACTATGGCGCAAGCGGACTATTCGAGGCTATCAATGGGCGGATATAGCGACCTTATGCGTCACATCACTAGCCTTTCCCTGCCCCCAATGAGCGATCATCTCGATCCGCTCCTGGGTCATCGGGTGAGTGGAGAGATAGCTCAGCGCTCCACTCTCCTCCCCCCCATGACTCTCCCCAAGGCGTTGGAGCATCCGACCCAGGTGTTGCCGATCCAACCCGGCGCGCTGCATCAGCAAGACCGCATAGCGGTCCGCCTCGCTCTCGAACTCGCGAGAGTAGTGACTCTCGACCAGCAGCACCGGCAGTGCCGCCAACAGTGCCCCACTGGAGGCAGCATCCCCCACAAATAGAGTGGTCAGCAGCACCAGCAGCGAATCCTGCAGCACATGGCGGACCCCGTGGCGATACACCAGATGCCCGATCTCATGGGCAAACACCCCCATCACTTCTGCATCCGCCTGTGCCAGCTCAATCAGCTCATCGGTCACCACCACGATGCCCGAGGGCAGCGCGAAGGCGTTGGCGCCGACCGTGCCGCCAGCTCGGAACTGCAGCTGCAGCGGCGTCGCGGCATCGGCCTCCCGAACCATCCGCTGAAACAGTTGCCGATAGTGCTGCTGTTCTGTCTCTGGCAGCTTAGAGGGTTCCAGCCAACGCTTGTCGAGCAGCGCCAGCACCTCCTCTCCCAGGATCAGGTCAAGCTGGAGCGGCGTGGCAAATGCGAGGTAACGTGACGCCAGCGGCACTCCCTGGGAGATCATCAACCAACCAAGCCCAAGTGCCAGAGACACGGCCAGAATCACATAGCGGTAGCGGCTCTCCAGATGGTGCAACCAGCGCCCCTCCCCTGTCCTATCAGTCAGCGCCTCCAGTTGCAGCATGAAGTCATGATTGGCCACTTCAAGTTTGCCGCCCTCGGGCAGAAAGATCCCCTGAGGCGCACTCCCCAGCTGAGGGGTGATACGCAGTTCCGAGGTCGGCCAGAAGCACTCGCCGGTGGCATACTCGATCCACAGGTCACGGCCATTCAGTGAGACACGAACCCGCCGTGCCTGTGACTGGCGACCATCGAAATAGAGCGCCTCGGTGGTGATCAAAGGCCAAGATCCACATCAAACACATCGCCAACCCCCTCACCCGTGGCGGCCACCTGCTCTGCCTGATCGGCGAGAAAACCATCCAGGTCTTCCTGCGGAATAAACTGCAGCGTCTCCGCCCGGTAGCGGGCCATGCGGATCTTTGCCCAAGGGATCAGCAGACCCAGCGAGAGGATGATGGCCAGCGCATTGGTCAGCAACAACACAATCAACTTGCGTGCCTGCATATAGCTCTCAAAACGATGGCCGTTAAGGTCGGTATGGTTCCAGATTAGGTTGGCGATGCGCGCCTTGATGAAACCATATACCAACAGAGAGCCAACCAGGATTGGCAGCAGGCCCAGCAGGCTGCCACGCATCGCGACCGGCGGCTCACCGGCTGGCTGTGCCGACATCGTCATCACGCTTTCGAATAACCGGCTGCTGAGCACGCCACCCAGGAAAAACACCCCCAGCAACAGCAGTCCGGCCAGTAGATAGGTTTTATAGAACCTACCAAGCGGTGCCTCCATCGCAAATGCGCTCGCTCCATAGCGACTCTGGCCGAGGATGAAACGGCTGCGCCGCTGATCAAAAAAGGGATAGAGCAGACCCAGACTGAGCGGCAGCAGAATCGGCAGGCCGATAAACACTTTGATCGCCTTGGAGTAGTTCTGCTCGAAGCCAAAGCGGATGTTGCGATAGGCCGAGTTGTGTGCACGAAACGCCAGTGCCTTGTTGACGATCCAGGGCATCGCAATCAGAAACAGCAGCGAGGCAAGCAAATCAAACGGTGGTGCGATCAAGGTCAGGCCAAGATAGAGGATAAAAAAACCGACTGCGATCAGGCGCCCTTTGAGGATCATCATCGGCTCGGCCAGATAGTCGAAGGTCGCTCCCGCAAGCCGGGTATTGGCATAGAAATAACGCTGGGTACGCACCTTCGCCCACGCTGAATAGATGCCCAGGGTGAGGATCGTCAGCACCAGATTGACGATCCAGATACGAAAAAACTCTCCGAATCGACCGGTAAATTCAAACGGAAGTAAAGAGGATGACTGCAAATCCTTTGTTTCCATGTCAGGTGACTCTTTTGCTTTCTCCCTGTCTATAAAAATGCCTCTATTTCTTCTCCACCATCCGATCCAGTTTCGGCCGAGGGGAATCCGCCAGCCACTGATCAAGATGCGCCCCCTGCTCATCCACCCACATGGTGTAATCGAGACCGGGACAGACATCCGGATACTGCTCATGGATCGCCTGGCAAAGCTCCCACGCCTGCTGGTTGCGCTGGAACAGCGCATTGTGCTGCGACACCTGACGCAACTGCTCCTTCACTTCCCGCCTGGTAGAGCGAATCTCCATCACCAGAAAAACCAGGATAACGACGAAAACCAGCAACGCCGAAAGTGTCGCAAAATCAAAAGACATGACTATTTTTCCTTGGGATATCAGAGCGGCATACACTAACCGATCAATTCCAGGGTGAGAACCTCAAGCACCAACCAACCACGAAAAGTGGGGCCGATTGGCCCCACTTTCCACATGCCACCTGACCCCCAGCCGCAGACAGAGGCCAGTAGAATGGCTGTTATTTTTCCGACAGATTCAACATCAAAGTGTTGAGCCGCCTTGCCCCTATGTCAAACACTCTGCTTGACCCGTTCAGCTGGACTTTTTACGGAAGCCAAACAGACCACCCACCAAACCGATGCCGAGCAGAGTCAAGCTGCCAGGCTCCGGCACAGAGGCGTTCTCGGTCACCAAGTGAACATTGCTGACAGCGACTGTAGATTCGAGACCGCCATCACTCGGAAGGTTTGAGACAAGCTGAAACTCCATACCAAGCAGGGTCACGCTTGCATCAAGACCTGAGAGATCCCAACTGACGCTGCCAGCATCCGTCCAATTGACGGAAAAATCATCAATCAGAGCACCTGTGTCCCCATTGAAGACGAATGCATAAAACTCATCATCATTGCCCGCAGGCTCAGAAAAAGAGAAGTCAAAGTCCAAGCTCAACAGACCAGTGGGAACATCGATACCAGGATCACCCATAAGAGGGTCGTTCGAAAGCAAGGTGATGCTGAAAGCTGGATTCTCCTCCATCAGAGCCGAGCCACCATCAACCGCCACGGATACGGTTGGGTCAGCATAAAAATCGTTCAGATCAAGTGGGATAACCGCGGCCTGAACGGAGAAGGCCGCCATGGCTAAAGAGCAGAAGGCTAAAGTAAGTTTAGTAATTTTAGTGATTTTTCTCATTTTTTTCGATCCCCATGCTTGATTTTTTTCATGATTGAAGTAGCGATGGGCCACGAGCATACTTCGTGCCAATTTTGTTTTTTGCCTTGACTTCAAATACTTACAACACCCCTCCAAAAACCATACAAAAACTATGTAAATTTCACCGACACCACAAACATCCTTATTCAGGCACCTTGCTACGAGGCACGGCAAATACCTCCATTAGGCTGGACAACCACACAAATAGCAGGAATCCAAGTCCCGATCGGTGGGAAAAAAAGCCCATATACAGGCCATTTCGCAAGGAGAAATCAAACAAATCGCAGGCTCCGCTCCGTCATTTATTGTAAAAATTTCCGACAATTGTCAATGCCATCCCGTTACGGTATAAACGCAAACGCGAACGCCGCACGGGGTAGTAATTATTGCCAGGAACGGGTTCACAGATTCCAATTGAACGACCTCAGAGTTTCCACAAAAAGATCTCGAATTTTACTTAGGTTGGGGTATCTGTGCTGGTCGATGGGAACCTAAAGCATCCATCTTGGCAGCGGCGCCCGCACCGCTATTGGCCTTGCGTCAATACTTCGTTACTTATGCAACACATATAGGAAAGGGGAAAACAACAATGAAAAAGCGAATGCTCGCACTTAGCCTCGCAATGACGATGCCGCTCTTTAGTGGCCAGGCATCGGCGCAGGTCCGTCACCTCTACCTGGCGGCAACCGATGGCTACCACCACCTGCCCGACCACAACGTCTATGGCATCACTCCCGCCACGCTGGCGACCGCCCCCTACCGGAAGGTCTACATGCGCGGCTTCTGCGACGATGTCGACGGCACCCAGGCTGTCCCCGGATGCGCCAACATGCCCGCGCCGATCATTGATGTCACCCAGGGTGACGATGTCTTCGTCCACCTGCGCAACATCGGCAACGCCAACCCCTACGCGCCGGCCGACCCCCACACCATCCACCTGCATGGCATGGAGCTGACCACCCAGAACGACGGCTTCAACGAAACAGCGTTTGAGGTTCCCGACACCCCCGGACAGAACACCGCCGTCTACTACTTCAAGGCGCAGAAGCCCGGCACCTACATGTGGCACTGCCATGTCGAGGCCTCCGAGCATATCACCCTAGGCATGTATGGGGCGATGGTCATTCGTCCACGCCGCGCCACCTTCAACTCGGTCTACGGCGGCAACTATCTCGACCGCTTCGACAAAGAGTATCTGATGGTCCTCACCGATGTGGACACCCGTAGCCGCGACTTCATCCAGCTGGCCGCCGCGCCCGCCGGTAGCCCGGCAGAGGCCGAGCTGCTGCGCCGCTTTGACAAAGACAGCAATGGCACCCTTGAGCCTGAAGAGCAGTATAACTTTACCGACTTCAAGGCCAACTGGTGGATGGTCAATGGCCGCGCCTTCCCCGACACCCTGCTGCCTGTCACCCCTGCCGCAACAACCGCCGCCTGTAACAACGGCACCGGGCGTTCGCTGGTGGTCAGCGACACGGGTGACTTCGAAGGGTGTAACCCGCCGGCCTCCGGCCCGCTCTCCGGCTTCCTGACCGGCAGCAACAACGCCACCAGCTACGCCGCCCTGGTCGACGCCAACTACAACGACAACGTGCTGATGCGTCTCATCAACATCGGTTACACCGAGGTGCCCTGGCACGCCCATGGCTGGCACTTCACCCGCGTTGGTAAGGACGCCAACCCAATCGATCCCACCAACCAGAAGCAGGAGTACACCGTGCATATCGGCTCTGGCGAGACCCACGATATGATCACCCGCTTCAAGGATCTGCGCACCACTGGCGGCTACGCCAGCAACTCGATGATCTCCAACCAGGGTAGCGGTCTGAATGAGATTGCCGGAGCCTGGGGCGTCTATGGGATCGATCCCGCAGCCCACGACAACAACTTGGACGTGCAGTGGTACCCGATGCATAGCCACAACGACTACTTCGTCACCAACAACGGCGCCTATCCTGGCGGCATGGCGGTACTGGTTCGCGCCACCACCGCACCACCACCAGCCGCTTCGACGACCCGTCAGCGCGGTTCAGCACCTCGCCGTCGCTAGATTCGCCTCCGGCTAATCTATAGCAGTCGATACGGGGAGGGCGGCTTCGGCCGCTCTCCCCGCTTTCAATCGTGTTAGATCGAATTCCAGTGGGACACATCCCCCTTCTGGCTATCGCGATGGAGCATTGAATATGCAACTACGATCTGTTTTTTTGACCCTCCCCCTACTCTCTCTCTACCAACCTGCCGCCCTGGCAGACCGCGACCACGAAGCCCCCAGGCACCAACCCCCACCCCGGCACACCACCCCCAAACACATGCAGCGCGCCCCCAGCTCGGGACGGCTGGAGGTCGAGAAGATCATCCTCGGCGGGCGTGGGCTGCAAGGTACCAGGATAGAGGTGCGCTACCGTCTGATCGATGTAAAGGAGTTTCCCGCCCACCCGATGACCACATCGATCGTCGATGATCAGAGCAGGCAGCTCATACAGATCAGCAAGCTGCCGATGCTGGTTGCGCCCGTCCCGGCGGAGAAGGCGGCCTCGACCCCCCCCGGCAAGCTCTACTTCTGGGACCAGGAGGGCATCATCAAGCCAGGCAGCAAGATCTCGGTGATGGTGGCCGGGCTGGCCAGCCTCCACCTCCCGGTCGAGGCCGGCCCCGACTATGACCCGGCGGCCGCACAGGTGGCTGAGGCGGTCATCGAAAAACCCAAGCTCCCGGCGGATGCCACGCTGAAGGTGCATCAAGTCAAGGACTCGGGCAACGGGCTGCTCAATGTCTGGTTCTCCACCACCGGAGTGGACGCCATCACCGCCGGCGCAGAACACACCTACGTGATCAACCAGAAGACCGGCGAGAAGCTCCCCGTGCTGCGCGTTCCCCGCATCGGGCTATTGGCCCCCAAGCACCTAGAACACACAGACGGCTCTTTTATGGTAATCAACAATCAGGGCCGACAGGTGAAGCGCGGTGATCACATCACCGTCGTCGTCGTCGGTCTTGAACAACCCGATGTTCTGGTGGAATAAAGATGCAGTCAGCAAAACCCATACGGCTATTCACTCTCTCTCTCCTGTTATTCGGTTGTCTGGCGGGAGTACGAGCGGAAGAGAGCAAGGCGCCCCCTGCCAACAAAGACCCCAGACTCTACGAAGGGGCCATCTACTACGGCAAAGAGGATCAGATCGAGGATATCGCCGTCCCACTCGGGGGGGTGGTCGGTTCTGACACGGTAGATGGTATCAACGTTGGTCTCTATGTCTTTCAGGCCAGCTCCCCCGAGCGTCATCAACCCGGCGCGAAGGGGCCAACCCACCTGTTCAACATCACCTTCACTGAGGAGGAGGACGGCAACCTCATCGAGCAGGTGCTCGGGGCGCTGATCATCCAGGGGCAAGGGCCGCAGAAGGAGAGCCGCCACCGCATCCACCCCTTCAAATCCCATCAGCAGGTGGCGGTGCGCCTCGAGCAAGAGGGCGAGTACCAACTCTCCGTCGAATATCTGGCCAAAGGCCAGCAGGGCAAGACCAAGGCATTTCCCTTCGTCTATGTACGCAAGAAATAACCCAAGAGCAGGGCCAGCATGAAAACAACCAGAATCCATCTTGCGCTCCTCTCTCTACCACTCATCTTCTCTTCGGCTGACAGCGCCCTGGCGCAGCAGAGCAGAGAGGGCGCGCCAGCGGGAGAGGCGCGCGCCCTCTCCCAGGCGACAACGCCACAACCCCTCTACGCCTGCCCGATGCACCCGGAAGAGACCAGCCACGAGCCTGGCAACTGTCGTATCTGCGGCATGTATCTCGTCAAAGGCGAGGCACACGGCAAGGACATGGGGATGTCCATGAAAAGCGCCATGCCCCCCGGCAAGGTCGACATGCAACTCGCCCTTGCCGCCGCGGCAAAAAAACAGATGCCGAGTAGATATGCCTCTTCCCCAAGGAGAAGCAAGCGGCGCCCCCGGTGAGCAAGGGGGGGATGGAGATGGATTCTGGCATGGCCCACGCTGCTGCCGGCCACCAGCCGGAGATGCCGATGGCCATGGATGCGCCGCAG
>NZ_AFOC01000085.1:0-16036 GCF_000224455.1 endosymbiont of Riftia pachyptila (vent Ph05) | reverse complement strand
TTCTGGGCAGGCCCTGGAGCCTTCTCCTGACTGGGAGTCGGTGCAGTTGTCTGCTCCGTCGAATCGCTGACTTTTTTCTTGGGAGCCGGACGGCGCTGACTGCGTTGACGGCCCTGTCCTTTGTCGCCGCTGGAGGCTGTCGTCTCTTTGCTAATCGCTGCTGCGCTGCTATCAGTTGTGGCAGTGCTGTCTGGAGCGTTTGTTTTTGGGGGGGGGCCTTCTGATTGCTGCCCCTGTTTGGTATCACTCTGGCTCTGCGGCTGTTGCCGTTCGCCTGAGGAACGGCGCCGACGACCACCGCGTCTGCCGCGGCGTGCGCCCTTGGGCTTGGGAGCGCTCTTCTCTTCATCTGCCTTGGCTGGCTCGTTCGGTCGCTGCTTCTGTTCCGCTGTGCGGGACTCTTGGCTCTTTGGCTCAGCCTGGGGTCGCTGGCCGGCCTCACTGCTTCCAGCTGGTTTTCTATTGCTGTCACGTCCACCTTGACGCTGCTCGCCGCTGGTTGAGCGTTTGCGTCCTCCGCGGGAACGCCCATTGCGTTGGCCTCTGCTGCGGGGCTCACGCTTCTCCTCTTCAGTCTTCTCCGGTTTGCTGTTCTCGACGGGCTCGGCTGACCCGTTCTTGGGGGAGAAGATGCTGGTGAAGATTTTTTTCAGGAAACTACTCTCTTCGGTCGTCGGTGGGGGTGTCTCTTGGCGCTGTGGGGTGGGAGCGGGCGCTCTGGGAGCGATCGCCTTTACCGCAGGCCGTTCGCTCTTTTTCTGTTCAGAGCGGGCGAAGCTGGGTATCTCCTTCTCGTGGGTTTCGACCAGGCGATAGCTCGCTTCGGTCTCTTGCTCCTCTGCAAGATCAGCCTGTCGGACTCGTTCGATATTGAAGTGGGGGGTTTCCAGGTTGGGATTGGGGATCAGCACCACAGTGATCCCTTGACGTTTTTCTATGTCGTGGATCGGCTGACGTTTTTCGTTCAGTAGGAAGGTGGCCACATCTACCGGCAACTGGGCGATGATCTTGCCGGTATTCTCCTTCATCGTCTCTTCTTCGATGATGCGCAGGATCGACAGGGCCAGCGACTCCACGCTGCGGATGGTGCCGTGCCCGCTGCAGCGTGGGCAGACCTGAGCGCTGGCTTCACCAAGCGAGGGGCTCAGCCGCTGGCGTGACATCTCTAATAGGCCGAAGCGGGAGATGCGCCCGATCTGAACCCGCGCACGGTCCTGCTTGAGGGCCTCCTTGAGGCGGTTTTCCACCTCACGCTGGTTGCGTGCGGGGGTCATGTCGATGAAGTCGATGACAAACAGGCCGCCAAGATCCCGCAGGCGCAGCTGACGGGCGATCTCATCCGCCGCCTCAAGATTGGTGTTGAGTGCGGTCTCTTCGATATCGGCACCCCTGGTGGCGCGGGCCGAGTTGATGTCGACCGAGGTCAGCGCCTCGGTGGGGTCGATCACGATGGCGCCGCCGGAGGGCAGGTGCACCTGCCGCTCGAAGGCGGATTCAATCTGGCTCTCGATCTGATAGCGGCTGAACAGCGGTACCTCGTCCTCGTAGAGACGCAGCTTACTGCTGTACTGCGGCATTACCTGGCTGATGAAGCGCTGGGCCTGGGCGTGGACCTCTGCGTCGTCGATGACAATCTCGCCGATATCCGCGCGCAGGTAGTCGCGGATCGAGCGGATGATGATGTTGCTCTCCTGGTAGATCAGGAAAGGGCCGGGTTTGGCCGTGGCCGACTTTTCAATCGCCTGCCAGAGCTGGATCAGGTAGTCCAGATCCCATTGCAACTCCTCGGCGTTCTTGCCGATGCCGGCAGTGCGTACGATCAGACCCATGCCGTCAGGGATCTCGAGCGTGCTCATCGCCTCGCGGAGCTCGGCCCGGTCCTGGCCTTCGATGCGGCGGGAGACGCCGCCGGCGCGGGGGTTGTTAGGCATCAATACCAGATAACGGCCGGCCAGTGAGATGAAGGTGGTCAGTGCGGCGCCTTTATTCCCGCGCTCCTCCTTCTCCACCTGGACGACGACCTCCTGGCCCTCTTTTATCGCCTCCTGGATGTTGACGCGTCCGCTGGATTGGCGGGCTGCTTCAGTGAAGTAGCTGCGGGAGATCTCCTTCAGCGGCAGGAAGCCGTGGCGCTCAGCACCATATTCGACAAACGCAGCCTCTAGGCTGGGTTCGACTCGGGTGATCTTCCCTTTGTAGATGTTGGCTTTTTTCTGTTCCCGGCCGGGAATCTCGATGTCGAGATTGAAGAGCTTCTGTCCATCGACAGTCGCAACGCGCAACTCTTCTGGCTGAGTTGCGTTGATCAGCATTCTTTTCATGTTGTGTTGTGTCCATTATCAACTGTCCGAGCTGGAAAGCAGCAGAGCCTCGGCCATGCGGCGGCCTCATCCAATAAATCTCGGGGCCGGTTGCGCATTGTCTGGATCAAGAGCAGGCCAAATTTCACGGCACAGGCTCCGGATCAGCTAGCTGATTTCATGCTAGCTCGGACAGTTGAAAAACTGTTAAAGTTCGCCGTCTGGGGGCCAGTCCCCTGCTCGGAAAAGGCTCGCCACGGAATGGGCGCGTTTGCGTCCCGGGGCGCTACGGCCGCAATCATGCGGATTTCCGGCGCTTTCCCGACGTGGCGCAGCACTGAAGTTGCAGGGGAGGGTGGCCGAGTCAGACGGCACCTCAATTCTTTTCGGTCGATCCCACGACGGAAACGGCTGAGGGCGGTACGGGTCTCTGAACAGTGCAAGCAGAGGCTGAGGTACCGGCTCGTTAAGGCCTTCCGGCGTGGCTTTGACATCGTTCCCTCACCCCAAAATTGCGGAGGCTGGGGGGATGAAATTTCTTGCCGTGCTGACGCCGGAGAGTGCCTCGCATTCACCAGCGTCAAAAAAATCACCTGGAAATATAACAATCTTCGGCGAGGGCATCAATCACCGTGGAACAAAAGCAGAAGCTAAATGCCAGATAGACAAAAGAAAACCCCGACGGTACGGATGGTCTCGGTGGAACAGGGCAGCGAGGGGCAGCGAATCGATAATTTTCTGCTGAGAGAGCTTAAAGGTGCACCACGCAGCTATATCTATCGCATCCTCCGCAAGGGGGAGGTGCGGGTCAATCGTGGTCGGGTGAAGGCCGACTACCGCCTAAAATTGGGTGACCAGGTGCGTATTCCACCGGTACGGCTGGCAGCTTCACCCGCCCCTCCCAGGTTCTCGCGAGAACAGCGGGAGCGTTTGGAGCGGTCGATCCTGTTTGAGGATGAACGCATCATGGTGATCAATAAACCGGCCGGCATGGCTGTGCATGGCGGGAGCGGTCTCAGCTTTGGGGTAATTGAGGCGTTGCGGGCGCTGCGCCCCGAGGAGCGCTCGCTTGAGCTGGTGCATCGCCTCGACCGAGATACCTCGGGCTGTCTGCTGCTGAGCAAACGTCGCAGTGCCTTACGATCCCTGCATGAACTGATGCAGAAAAATCTTGTCGACAAACGCTATCTGGCTCTGTTGGCCGGAAGTTGGCGCAAGGGTAGACAAGAGGTTGATGCCCCCTTGCTGAAGAACACCCTCAAGGGCGGTGAGCGTGTAGTAAGGGTCGATGCGGCTGGCAAGCCCTCGCTGACCCGTTTTACACGGGTTCGGCGGTTTAAGCAGGCCACCCTGGTTGAGGCAGAATTGGTGACCGGGCGTACCCACCAGATTCGCGTTCACAGTGCCTGGTTGGGGTCACCGATCCTGGGCGACACGCGTTACGGGGATGAGATCGCTAACCGTCAGTTGCGCCAACTGGGACTGAAGCGGCTGTTTCTGCATGCCCATTCGATAAAATTCCGCTGGCCGGGCGAAAAGCGTGACCAGGAGTTCAAGGCACCGCTACCAGATGTGCTTGAAGCTGTTTTAAATGAACTTGATAAATAAGATGAAGTTTAAGCTGTTAATATTTGATTGGGATGGGACTTTGATGGACTCAGAGGCCCGTATTGTGAACTGTGTGCGGGCTGCGGTGGATGACCTTGGGCTGACCTCTCCTGGCGATGAGGCGATCCGCAATATCATTGGGCTGGGTCTGCGGGAGGCGATTGATATGCTCTTCCCTGGTGCAGATGATCAACTGCATCACGATATTGTCACCCGCTACCGGGTTCACTTCCTGGGCGAAAATTCTACCCCATCAGAGCTGTTTGAAGGGGCACGGGAGGTGGTCGAGCGTTTGGCTGCTGAGGATTATCTGCTGGCGGTGGCCACCGGCAAGGGTCGGCAAGGTCTTGATATGGTGCTGGAGAGCAGCGGATTGGGCAGCTATTTCCATTCCACCCGGTGTGCCGATGAGGCGTTCTCCAAACCTCACCCTGAGATGTTGGAGCAGATTCTCGATGAACTCGGGGTTCTGCCCAAAGAGTCGCTGATGATTGGCGACACCGAATATGATCCTGCAGATGGCCAACAATGCGGGCACTAAATCCCTTGCTGTGAGCTATGGGGTGCACAGTGTGGAGCGTCTGCGACAGCACAATCCGTTGGGTTGTGTTGACCGGGTTAGCGAGATCCCACAGTGGCTCGAAAGCTTTTCTGCGGATATTGCCTGATAGACGTAATTGAAGATTATCAAAAGGATAAGAGGAGTAGTTTATGTCGGATCAGAGTCACGAAAACCCACAGCCTAAGCAGGGCGACCCCTCCAGGTGGGAGCGGGAGTTGCTCAACAAGGTGGTGATGACCTCCCTCAACGAGGGCCGTCGCGCCCGTCGCTGGGGTATCTTTTTCAAGTCCCTTACCTTCCTCTATCTATTCCTGTTGCTGACGATCTGGTGGTCGGATGATATCGACGTGAAGATGGCGGGCAGCGAAAAACACACCGCGCTGGTGGAGGTCAACGGCATCATCGCCCCCGACACCAAGGCGAGCGCCGACAAGGTGGTGACTGGCCTGCGCAATGCCTTTGAAGATAAAAACACCAAGGGGGTGATCCTGCGCCTCAATACACCCGGCGGTAGTCCGGTGCAGTCGCGCTACATCAATCAGGAGATCACCCGGCTGCGGGAAAAATATCCCGATATCCCGCTCTATGCGGTGATCGTCGATATGTGTGCCTCAGGTGGTTACTACATCGCGGCGGCGGCGGATGAGATCTATGCCGATGAGGGTAGCATTGTCGGCTCGATTGGTGTGCTGATGAACGGCTTCGGCTTTGTCGATGTCATGCAGGAGCTGGGCATCGAACGCCGTCTGATGACCGCCGGCGAACATAAGGGGATCCTCGATCCCTTCTCACCGGTGAACGACTATGAGCGGGAACATATCCAGCGCATGTTGGATCAACTGCATGCCCAATTCATCGAGACGGTAAAGCAGGGTCGAGGTGAGCGCCTCAAAGTGGATGAATATCCTGAGCTCTTTTCCGGGCTCTTCTGGAGTGGCGAGGAGGGGCTGAAGATTGGGCTGGTGGACGCCTTCGGCAGCAGCAGTTACGTCGCACGGGAGGTGATCGGTGCCGAGGATATCGTCGATTTCACCCCGGAAGAGGATATCTGGGATCGTTTTGCTGAAAAGCTCGGAACTGGAGCGGCTCAGGCGATTGCCCGCATGGGAGGGCTGACCGAAGGCTGGAGTCTGAGGTGATCCGACTGCCACGTATCTGCTGGGTCATCAGCAGATGCGTGGCAGGGGGTCGTCTTCCAGCTCCTCGAGGATGCGCGCACCCCCCAGTTCCGTCTGCAGGATGACATGGGCATCCTCGGCCAGGAGGGTGCCGATGAGTGCTGCATCGCACCCCTCATCAAAACCCCGCCAGCGTTCCAACGCAGTCTCAGCTTGATCAGGTGAAACAATCGCTACCACCCGGCCCTCGCAGGCCAGGTAGTGGGGATCGTAGCCGAGGATCTCGCACACCGAGCGTACCTGATCCCTGACCGGGATGGCGCTGTCATTCAACCGCACCTGCAGGCCGGTAGCGCGGCAGATCTCATGGGCGACGGTGGCCAGACCGCCGCGGGTCGGGTCGCGCATAAAGTGCAGCCCCGGCAGATCGAGCAGCGATTGGGTTAGCCGCAGCACACTGCCGGCATCTGATCTGAGATCACCGTGCAGGCCGAACTGCTCCCGCGCCAGCATCACCGCGATGCCATGATCCCCCACCGGACCGCTGACCAGCACCCGATCTCCGGCCTGGATTCTGTCCAGTGCGGGCCGCACTCCGGCCGGGCGTAGCCCGACACCGGTGGTGGCGAGGTAGATGCCGCCACCCTCGCCACGGCGCACCACTTTGGTATCACCGGCGGCAATTCGCACATCGATGGCGTTGGCCGCCGCGGCGATGCTCCTGACAATCCGCTCCAGCTGTTCGATCTCGAAGCCCTCCTCGATAAAGGCGTTGAGGCTGAGATAGCGGGGCAGGGCGCCGGCCACCGCCAGATCGTTGCAGGTGCCGTGTACCGCCAGTGAGCCGATATTGCCGCCCGGAAACTCCAGTGGCTGCACGGTAAAGCCATCGGTGGTGAAGAGCAGATCGCCGTCCCGCTCCAACGGCAAGGCCACCGCATCAGCATGCACGTCGAGTTCAGGATTGGCCAAGTGGCGCGCAAAGATCTCTTCGATGAGTTCGCGCATGAAACGCCCGCCGTTTCCGTGGGCCAGTGAGATCTGTCTATCCTGCATCTTGTACTAGTGTTGGCTGCAAAACGGCAGCTTAGCAGTGGCGGGTTGGGAAACAAAAGCCCCGCACTGGGCGGGGCTCTGTTGTGGAGTCGGATGTAGTCGGCTCATTCAGCCTTTGCTGCTGGCTGTGCCGGCGCCGCGGGAGCCGCATAGGGATAGCCATAGTAGGGCGTGTAACCACCCCAGCCCGGATAGCCGCCGCCATAAGGATAACCACCGTAGTAGGGATAGCCGCCGTAGTAGGGATAACCACCATAGTAAGGATAGCCGCCCCAAGGCCCTCCGCCCCAAGGCCCATAACCATCATCAAACCAGTCGAAAGGTCCCCAGAAGGCAGAGGCGGAGGTGGATGCCATCATTGCGGAACCAGCCAGTGCTGCTGCGGCTACAAGTTGCAGGGTTCGTTTCATCTTGCTTACTCCATTGTCACGATCGAGGGTACAAACGGTCTGCGGTTCCCTGGAAAAATAAGGTCAATTACTACTTGAGGCTTCTTTGCTTTTCCAATGGGAAGAAGCGGACTACAGCAACAAATATAGATAAACCGGGTTCCTTTTTTTTTGATGCAAATCATTAAATAAGTGGATATTAATGGAGCCACTGTGGCGTGCTTTAGCGGATAGCTTTGGTGATCTGCCTGATGACGTTAAAAGCGTCTCCTATCTCATTGGCTGTATTGTAAAAATGTGGAGAGAAGCGAATCCCGCCGCCACGATAGGCGCAGATCACCTGTTGTTGCATCAAAGCCTGCTGGATCTGCTGATTGTCATGGCCGGGGATGCGGAAAGAGAGAATCCCGGCGCGGCGGTTCGCTGCAGCAGGTGTCAGGCTCTCAAATCCGTATTCAGACACCTGCTGCAGGGCGAAATCCATATTATGCCTGATGCGGATCGCCACCTGCTCGATGCCGGTCTTCAGCAGCAGCCGCAGGCTCGCCGCCAGGGTGTGGATGCCGAGCATGTTGGGGCTGCCGCACTCGAAGCGCCGGGCGTCCGGAGCGGGTCTCCAGTCGTGTCGATCGAAATCCATCATCGCCTCCACCATGTGCCAGCCAAACTGCTGTAGGCGGAGATGATCGCGCACCTCAGGCCGTACATAGAAGAGCGCCACGCCTTCCGGACCGAGCATCCACTTGTGGCCATCCGCCACCACAAAGTCGGCTTGGCACGCCTGCACATCGAAGGGAATAGCCCCCAGGCTCTGGATCGCATCGACGCAAAATAGTATCCCCGCTTTGCGGCAGGTCTTACCGAGTCGACCCAGGTCGAGGCGCAGACCGGAGGCATACTGAACCGAGCTGACCGATAGCAGCCGTGTGTTTTGGTCGATTGCCTCGGCGATGGCTTCTTCTGGCTCCCCGCTCGAGTGCTGCAGATCGACCAGCCGTAGTTCGACCCCCTGGGAGGCGAGCGACTCCCAAACGATGCGGTTGGATGGGAACTCCTGGGCGATGCTGACGATGTTCTCCCCTGGTTTCCAGGGGAGTCCGTAGGCGATGATCGAGAGCGCCTCGGAGGTGTTTTTCAGCAGCGCAATCTCTGAGTCATCCGCCGCGTTGATCAGGCGTGCTAGCAGTGACTTGAGAGCCAGTTCCTCCTGCTGCCATGCGGGGTAGTTGGTGGCGCCAAGGGTGCCATTCTCCTGGGCAAAGCGCACCACTGCATCGACAGTGCTCTGTGGCCAGGGGGCAACAGCGGCGTGGTTTAGGTAGATGATGTCGGGGGCGAGAGAGAATGGTTGCATGGGGATTGTCTCTTGTGGCAGGGGTATGTGTAGGGAGAGAGATGGCCTCTCGAAATCGATCCAAACTGTCGCTTTTTAGCAACAGGAGGGGCGTTTTCCCTGCGTTTTAGTCGCCTTACAGCAATTTCCCAATAAAGATACGAGAAAACAAGTGGGTATGGTATAGTGTGCGGCTTGATAAAATGACTTCCTACAAAAGTTGTTAAGAAACAGCTACTTATGGGGTTTTCGGCGGTGATGCCGGATGCTGGCCGCAGTTGCCTGCCATAGGCTGTTTCCTGGTCGTTACGGAAGGAAGCGTTGGATCCCGCTGAGTAACGCTCGAGGGTGGTCTCCAGCAACTTTATTTGGGTTTAACTAGAGAGCAGAAATGACAGACCTTACTAAATACCGGAACATCGGCATCTTTGCCCACGTGGATGCG
Source organism: endosymbiont of Riftia pachyptila (vent Ph05) (assembly GCF_000224455.1). Classification (NCBI taxonomy): domain Bacteria; kingdom Pseudomonadati; phylum Pseudomonadota; class Gammaproteobacteria; species endosymbiont of Riftia pachyptila. The sequence continues at coordinate 7,225 of NZ_AFOC01000085.1, read as the reverse complement.
GGCAAGACCACCACCACCGAGCGAATTCTCAAGCTCACCGGCAAGATCCATAAGACCGGCGAGGTGCATGAGGGCGAAGCCACCACCGACTTCATGGACCAGGAGCGCGAGCGCGGTATCACCATCCAGTCGGCTGCTACCTCCTGTGAGTGGAACGGCCACCGCATGAACATCATCGACACCCCCGGACATGTGGACTTCACCATCGAAGTCTACCGTTCCCTGAAGGTGCTCGATGGCGGTGTGGGCGTGTTCTGCGGTTCCGGTGGTGTTGAGCCCCAGTCCGAGACCAACTGGCGCTACGCCAATGAGTCCGAAGTGGCGCGTATCATCTTCGTCAACAAGCTGGATCGCCTTGGCGCCGACTTCTACCGGGTAGTGGATCAGGTCGAGAATGTGCTGGCCGCCAACCCGCTGGTGATGGTGCTGCCGATTGGTGTCGAAGAGAACTTTATCGGCGTGGTCGATCTGCTGACCCGCAAGGCTTGGGTCTGGGATGACTCCGGGGATCCCGAGAAGTACGAGATCCAGGACGTGCCTGCCGATATGACCGACGCTGTCGAAGAGTGGCGTGAGAAGTTGATCGAAAAGGCCGTCGAGCAGGACGACGATGCAATGGAGAAATATCTGGAGGGCGAAGAGCCTGACCTCGATACCATCCATGCCTGCATTCGCAAGGGCACCATCGCACTCGACTTCTTCCCCACCTACTGTGGTTCCGCGTTCAAGAACAAGGGCGTGCAGTTGGTGCTGAATGCCGTCGTTGATTACCTGCCCAACCCGACCGAGGTCAAGCCCCAGCCCGAGGTGGACCTGGAAGGTAACGAGACCGGAGAGTTCGCCATTGTTGATGAAAGTAGGCCGCTGCGCGCCCTGGCCTTCAAGATCATGGACGACCGCTTCGGTGCCTTGACCTTCACCCGTATCTACTCCGGTGTGCTGAACAAAGGCGACACTGTGCTCAACACCTTCACCGGCAAGACCGAGCGCATCGGCCGTATCGTAGAGATGCATGCCGACTCCCGTGAAGAGCTCGACTCCGCCCGGGCCGGTGACATCGTCGCCCTGATCGGTCTGAAAAATACCCAGACTGGCCACACTCTGTGTGACCCGAAGAAGCCCGCTACCCTGGAGCCGATGGTATTCCCCGATCCCGTGATCTCCATCGCCATCGCACCCAAGGACAAGGGCGCTGCCGAGAAGATGGGTATCGCGATCTCCAAGATGATCCAGGAGGATCCCTCGTTCCGTGTCGAGACCGACGAAGAGTCCGGCGAGACCATCATCAAGGGCATGGGCGAGCTGCATCTCGACATCAAGGTCGACATCCTCAAGCGTACCCATGGTGTCGAGGTCAACGTCGGCAAGCCCCAGGTGGCCTACCGCGAGACCATCACCAAGCGCATCGAAGATAGCTACACCCACAAAAAGCAGACTGGTGGTTCGGGTCAGTTCGCCAAGATCGACTACATCATCGAGCCGGGCGAGCAGAACAGCGGCTTCGAGTTCGAATCCAAGGTGACCGGTGGTAATGTACCTCGTGAATTCTGGCCGGCGGTAGAGAAGGGCTTTGCGCTGAGCATGGAGTCGGGCACCCTGGCTGGTTTTCCACTGCTCGATGTCAAGATCACCTTGATGGACGGTGGCTTCCACGCCGTGGACTCATCGGCGGTTGCCTACGAGATTGCCGCCAAGGCGGCCTATCGTCAGTCGATCCCGAAGGCGGGGCCGCAGCTGCTGGAGCCGATCATGAAGGTCGATGTGTTCACCCCCGATGACCACGTAGGTGATGTGATCGGCGATCTGAACCGTCGCCGTGGCATGATCAAGTCCCAAGAAGCCGGTGCCACCGGCGTGCGCGTCAAGGCCGATGCACCGCTGAGTGAGATGTTCGGCTACATTGGTGACCTGCGTACCATGACCTCTGGTCGTGGCCAGTTCTCCATGGAGTTCTCCCACTACGCGCCGTGCCCTGCCAACGTGGCAGAGGCGGTTATCAAGGAAGTGCAGGAGCGCAACAAGTAGGCAGATGGTGATCTGATCCGGGGTTCAGCCCCGGTGGGATCGCAATAAAAAACCGGGGACAGGCTACTGTCCCCGGTTTTTTTGCGCCCGCATATTTTGTGTGGGAGGAGGTTGGAGGGGCATCTGTCGGGTGTTACTCCCAACGAAAGCTGCGCGCCCCGATGGCGAGAAACAGCGCACTGAATCCGAACAGAGTGACAAGTTCTGTCAACACATCCTGAAGGCCGGCGCCGTCGATCATCACTGCGCGGGCTGCATCCAGCATGTGGGTTAGCGGCAGCAGCAGCGCGAACTGCTGCACCAGCGGGTTGGAACCCTCGAGCGAAAACCAGACCCCGGAGAGCAACATCATCGGCCAGCTGATCAGGTTGAGGATGCCGTTTGCCGCCTCCTCACTGCTGAAGCGGGCGGCCACCAGCAGTCCGACGCTGATCATGCTCAGGGTGCCGGCGGTGAGGATCAGAAACAGCAGCCAGTAGGCACCGTGCATTCTGAAGCCCACCAGCAGATTGGTGCCGGTGTAGACCAGCGAGGTGACCAGCAGGATCATCAGCAGGCGCGAGGCGACTTGGGCAGTGAGGAACTCGAAGGCGGTTAGGGGAGTGGCGTGGAGCCGCTTCAGCACCCCGTTCTTGCGGTAGCGCACGATCACGAAGCCGACCCCGAACAATGAGCTGAACATCACATTCATGCCCAGCACCCCGGGCACCACCCAGTCGACGTAGCGGATCTCCTCACCGCTCACCGCCTGGCGCTGCAGCGGGCTGTCGCCCAACAGCCGTTCGAGCACATAGCCGTTGGCGGAGTTGCTGTTGATCCAGTATTGCGCGTCCTGCAGATCGAGCAGCATGTCGAGTTGATGGCGATCGACCTTGCTGATCGCGGGCTCCAGGGATTGCAGCGCAATGAACTGGATGTGGCGGGTCTGCAGAAAACGCTCAAGCGCCGGCTCCCCGCTGTCATCACCAAACACCCCGACCTTGAAGAGGTGTTGGTCGCCGCTGGTGAAGGCAAAGGCAAAGCCGATCACGATGAAGACCGGCAGCAGGATGTTCCAGGCCATGGCGGTGCGATCGCGCAGAAACTCATTGTTGCGGGCGACAAAGATGGCAAACAAGCGGCGTGGCGACATGTCAGGACCTGAGGTGGTGGCCGGTCAGTTCGAGAAACAGATCCTCCAGGGTGGGGGAGCGGACCTGTAGTTGTCTGAGTGAGATACTTGATTCGACCAGACGCCGGATGGTGCGGTCAGGATCCTGTGAGAGGATCTCCAGACGATCCCCAACCGGGTGACGTGTCTCACCGTTCTGCAGGGGAAAATCGTCGGGCAGCGCGTCGAGGGGCAGGGTCAGGATGGTATTGTCGTAGTGGTGATCGAGCAGTGCCCGCGGCGAGCCCTGACTGATGATTTTGCCGTGATCCATGATCACAATCTCATCACACAGTTCATAGGCCTCTTCCATGTAGTGGGTGGTCAGCACCAGGGTCTTGTTCTCCGCCTTGATGCGTTCCACCTGCTGCCACAGATTGCGCCGGGATTGCGGATCGAGGCCGGTGGTTGGTTCGTCGAGGAACACCACCTGGGGATTGTTGATCAGGGCGATGGCAAGTAACAGACGCTGTTTCTGTCCGCCGGAGAGCTTGTGGGTGTCGCGATCGAGAAATTCCTGCAGGGCGCAGATCTCGATCAATTCGTGCAGCGGCCGGGTTTTTTCATAGAAGCGACTGAATAGCCGTAGTACTTCGTCGACCCGGATATACTCCTGCAGCGCGGTGTGCTGGAACATGATGCCGGCTTCGCTGCGGAACCGTTCACCCAAGGGTTCGCCGCGATAGCGGATGCTGCCGGAGCTGGGTTTCTTAATCCCCTCAAGCATCTCCACGGTGGTGGTTTTGCCTGCCCCATTTGGGCCAAGCAGCCCAAAACAGATGCCTTGGGGGATAGAGAAACTGATGCCATCCACAGCACGCACGCCGGCATAGTGCTTGCTAAGGTTTTCTACCTCAATCATGCTGATCGGATCCGCGCAGGCTCATCCGAGAAAGATCACCTCGACCTCGGCCACATCCTTTGCCACGCCCTCGATCTCGATTACGCTGACCTCGGGGTCGATGCCAACTTTGGCGAAGGAGGGGATCTTGCTCCAGTCGAGCTGCGCGAGTGGGTGGTCGCTGCCCTGCAGAGTCTGCAGGCGGGCTACCTGGACCACATCGACATAGTTGGCCAGCTCGCCGCCATCATAGCTGAGATCCTGATAGCTGCCCGGCACCTTGATCAGTGACTCGGGGAAGCCCCAGGACTGCAGGATACGCTGCCCAATGGGTGCGCTGATCAGTTCGATCAGCCGCTCTAGCTCTTCCCGGTCGTCGATCAGCTTCGCGTCGTGCTCAGCCATGGTGAGGATCGGCAGGGTACCGATATTGTGGATCAGGCCGGCGAGCATCGCCTGTTCCCGGTCCAGGTGCTTGAGGTTGGAGGTGAGCACCCGGGACAGGGCCGCCACCTGAACACTCTCCTCCCAGGCCTGGCGAAAGCGCTGGTCGAGCTGCTCGCTGGTGGGCTGAAAGATCTGCTGCATGATCAGGCTGACCACCAGACTGCGCACCATGCGCGTGCCGAGTCGCGCCACTGCCATCTGCAGATTGTCGATCGCTACCCGGCCACGGTAAAGCGGGCTGTTGGCGACTTGCAGCAGACGTGCGGAGAGGGCCGCATCGGTGGCGACGATATCGGCGATTGACTTGGCCGTGCTCTCCTCGCGCTCGACCGAGTCGCGTACCCGCAACGCCACTTCGGGCAGGGTCGGTAGAGTCAGTTTGTGATTGTCAATCGCCTTGAACAGCGACGTCAGAAAGGCGTGTTCGTCTATCATCTCATTCCTTGGTTACGACTTCCTCAGTGAACGGGTAGGGCAGCTCGCGCAGCTGCAGTGCCGGTCCCGTCTTGCCCAATAGCACCCGACCGCTCTCCGCACTGGCGATCTCGATTACCGCCAGCAGTTCGTAGCCGTCGTTGGTGGGGCGGGCATCCACCACCTTGCCGGCGCCCTGGCCGGAACTGCTCTGCTCGGCGAACAGTTCATCGCCAGGCTGTGGCGGCTGATCGCTCTCCAGATGGGCAAGATACATGCGGCGTTTCAGCTTGCCAAGATAATGCATGCGTGAGACCACCTCTTGGCCCACGTAGCACCCTTTGGTGAAACTGATGCCGTCTACCAGCTGCATATTGAGCATCTGCGGCACGAATGCCTCGCTGGTCTGGGGGAAGATGGTGGGCTGGCCAGCCCGGATCTTCTGTAGCGCCCAAAAAGATTCGTCCGCGATGGCGGCCTGGGATTCAAACTTCTGCCAGAGTTCCCGCATCGTCGCCGTTGGACCAACCAGTTCGAAGCGAGGACGGCTGCCGGGTAGGCGGATCAGGGTGACCTCATCCTCCATTACCACATCGTTCTCTTCCCAGGGGATGGAGGAGAAGTGCTCCCCCAGCAGATCGAGCGCACAGCCACCGCTGAGTCCAATCCGTACCAGATCCTCGGTGAGGTCGTTGATCTTCACCTTGGCGCGCAATACGTACATACGCAAGCGCTTGACCAGCGCGTCGAGATTACCCGTCGGGGTCTGCAGCAGAAACGTATCGCCGCGGCGGAAGACGCGGAAACAGGCCATCATGCGCCCCTTGGCGGTGCACCAGCCGGCCAGCTGGCTGTGCTGTTCGGTGACTTCCCGGATATCGTTGGTCAGCTGACCCTGCAAAAACTGCTCTGCGTCTTCACCCTCCACCTGGATCAGGGCGAAATGTGAGAGATCGTTCAGTGCGCACTCCTCAATCTGAGGGGCTTTGGTGAGCGGCTCGCTGTTTGCCTCGTCTGCTGCGGCACTGCGCTCACGCATAAATCTTATCCATTGACTGTTCATCTGACTCCGTAGGTTTGTGGGTTTGATTGTCCGCAGCCGGTATCATACCCCATCATCCTGACGACGGCAGGCTCCCTGTCGTTGCGGTTATTTGTCTCTCTGGCCTGGAAGAATTGAATGAGTAAACCCTCTGTCGGCAGCCTTGTCCTCTACAAAATCCGTCCTGCAAAGGTAGTTGAGATCAGCGACAAGATCGAGATCGAGCTGGAGGGCGGCAAGCGCAAGCGGGTCAGGGACAAAGACGTTGTACTGCTGCACCCTGGCCCGCTGACCAGTCTCAAGGACCTTACCCCGCAACAGGGTGAGATCGAGGAGAACTGGGAGCTGCTGGATGGCAGCGAGGTCGAGATCGGCGAGTTCTCCGAGCTGGTGTTTGGATGACTATACCCCCGCCACTGCCTGGGCCGCTTGGGAGTTGGTTACCGATGGCCTCTATTTTGAGGGCACGCCCGGCGCGATTCGTGCCCGTCCGGCGGATCTGGTGCATGCGGAGCGTGAGCAGCGGCAGGCGAAGGCGGCTGAGGCGCAGGCCTGGGAGGCGTTTGTCGAACGGGTGGAACAGGGGCAGCTGCTGCCGGAGGATAACAAAGCGATGGGTGAGGTGGAGGCGCTGGCGTTGAGGCGTCGTGAAAACAGCCGCATCCTCAAGGCGCTGGGTTTTCAGGAGTCACCGCTGAATGCCCATCGACTGCTGGTGAAGACTGGTTATTGGTCGCAGAATGAAAACCCCTATCCGAGACGGATGGGTGTCCAGATGGAGACGCCGCAGCAGCCGGTGCCGGCGCTGCCTGAAGATCAGCGCCTCGACCTGACCCATCTGACCGCCTATGCCATTGACGACGCGGGCAACCAGGATCCGGACGACGCGGTGAGCCTCGATGATGAGCGCATCTGGGTACATGTGGCCGATGCCGCGGCGCTGGTGACGCCGGAGAGTGAGATCGATATCGAGGCGCGCTCTCGTGGTTCTAACCTCTATTCACCAGAGCAGATCGTGCCGATGCTACCGCCGGGCATCACCCATCTGCTGGGGTTGGGGCTGCAGCAGGAGTCGCCGGCGCTGTCGATTGGCTTTCTGCTCTCTGAAGCTGGCGAGGTGATGGACGTGCAGATGCAACTCACCCGCCTGAAGGTGGAGCGTCTCTCCTATGATGAGGCCGATAAGCGTCTGGAGGAGCCGCTGCTGGCGGCGCTGCAGCAGAAGGCGACCTGTTACCGGGCGCGGCGGAAGGCAGCCGGAGCAGCCTTCATCCAGCTGCCGGAGGTGAAGATACGGGCAACCGAA
>NZ_AFOC01000086.1:10897-15845 GCF_000224455.1 endosymbiont of Riftia pachyptila (vent Ph05) | reverse complement strand
CGCCACGCCCCGGAAATCCGTGATCAGTCAACGCCGACTGCGCCAACGAGCAAAGGCTTCCTCTCCGCTCGCGCTGCCGGCGACACGCAGGCGGCCCATGACGACTAGATAGCAGCGGGGGAAATCGAAAGTGATACGAGCGGATACAAAAGGCCCTTTATTGCCCTTTAAGGGTAAGGGGGGCGCCCGGGTTCGTGTGCGGGAACTGGAGCGAAGGCAGGCGGAGATCGAGTCACGCATGCGCAACCTCGCGCGGGAGTTCCAGGCGACCTTCCGTTCCCCGCGGGTTGCCCACCTGGTGGTGCACCATCATGGTGGCTACTTCAATCTGCGCTGGCGTGCGACCACCAACGATAGACGCGGCCAAACGTTCTTCGAGCTCACCACCACCGACCAGGGCCAGCGGGTATTGGCCAGGCTGCCACCGGTCGTACGGCCGTTGTTTCTGCGCTTCGAGCGGCAACGTCTGGAACTGAACCTCGCCTCCAGCATTTGCCAGCACGAACTGCGGCGGCTGCGCGATTATCTGGTGAAACTGGAAGCGCTCCGCGCCTGCCAGAACGGAAACCAGCCGTGAATCGAAATACGGTTTCCACTGTGCGGCCCAAGGTGTCTGTGATGCCATGGTGGCGACAATCTGACCCCAGGAGGAACGAGATGAGTACATTGTTCAGCGGTACCGGCAATTTGGGCAATGCCCCTGACTTGAAACACGTTGAAGTGGACGGCGAACAGCGGCCCGTGGCCGACATGCGGATCTTCTTCGACCGCCGCGTCAAACAGGAGGACGGCAGCTTCGCGGATGGTGGCGGTTTCTGGGTGACGGCCAGCATCTGGGGCTGGCGGGCCGAGGCGGCGGCGAAGCTGCTGCCCAAGGGGGCCCGCATCTTCGCCCGCGGCCGGCTGCGGGAGGAGACCTGGGAGGACGACCAAGGTGAGCAGCATACCCAGCTGCGCCTCGATGCCGACTACCTCACGGTGGACCTGCTGTGCGTCGACGCGCTGACCGTGCGCTCCAAGTCGGACCCGGTGGACGACGAGGAATCGGACTGACGGATCAGGATCGCTCGGGGACCTCTGTAAACCATGGCTGGCAACAGACAACACGCCGTGGACGGCAATGCCGAGATTGACCGTCCGACGCCGGGTGCCACGTGGCACCGAACCGCGACGGCGCCGCATGAACGGCTCGAGGTTGAGACGAGCGTGCGGCAACTCGACGTGGACCTGCTTCGCCCGGGGCGCTACCAACCCCGCCGCAGGTTCACTTCCGAAGCGCTTGCGGAACTGGCCGAATCCATCCGCACCGAGGGTGTGGTGCAACCGATCATCGTCCGCCCCCTCCCCGACACGGCACCGACACGCTACGAGATCATCGCCGGCGAGCGCCGCTGGCGCGCCGCCCAACTGGCGGGACTCCAGCACATCCCCGCCCTGGTACGGTCCACCGACGACCGCTCCACCCTGGTCCAGGCCCTGGTGGAGAACATCCAGCGCGAGGATCTCAACCCCGTGGAAGTGGCGCGCGGCGTGGAGCGCCTGATCAGCGAGTTTCGGCTGACGCACCAGGAGGCCGCCCGCCGACTCGGCCGTTCACGCGACAGCATCACGCATCTTCTCCGGATCCTGAAACTGGAACCTCCGGTCCTGGCCCAGGTCGAGGACGGCCGGCTCAGCCTCGGACACGCCAAGCTGCTGGCAGGACTGCCGCAACCCATGCAGCGCCATCTGGCGGACGAGGCCATCCACAAGGGCCTGTCGGTCCGGGCGCTGGAGCGGCGGATTCGCGCCCTGAACGGCACACCCGAGCGGCGGCCAGACGCCCACAGCCGGCGTGACGCCGACATCGTGCGCCTCGAGCAGCGGGTGGGTGAAATCGTCGGCGCGGAGACCCGGGTCGACTATGAGCCGGAGCGTGGCCGGGGGCGGATCTCGTTCACCTTCCACTCTCTGGAGGCCTTGGAGGGGATTTTGGAACGACTCGGATATGAAGAAAACTGACCGCAACCCGAATCCCAGGGGAATCTCGGCCATTCATCGGCGTCTTTACATTGGTACCAAATATGGACTATATTTGGTATGTAATGAAACTATAGAGGCAGCGTGCGTCATGAAACTAAGTGAATCGGTCAAACCCATCAGTTACTTGAAAAGCCATACCGCCGAGGCACTTCGAGACGTCAGCGAGGGACAGCGGACCATGGTAATCACACAACACGGTGAGGCCAAGGCAGTGCTCCAGGATATTGCCAGTTATGAACAAACCCAAGAGTCTTTGGCGCTGCTCAAGATGCTGGCCCAAAGCTCCAAGAGCATTCAAGAAGGCCGCAGCAAACCCCTCAAGAAAGCCTTTGCGGATATTCGCAAGCACGTCAGGGAACTCGCCGAGTGAAACGCTATCGTGTCCGGCTTGCCGAGGATGCAGAGCAGGACCTAATCGACATCTACCGCTACATCGCAATCCACGACTCAGTGGAGAAAGCAGCTTATGTGCTGGACCAGTTGGAGTCCCTCTGCTCGCAGCTTACTGAGCTGCCCGAACGGGGCCACATTCCACCCGAGCTGGATCGAATCGGCGTAACGAACTATCGGGAGGTTCATTTCAAGCCGTATCGCGTCATCTATGAGGTCATCAAGCAGGACGTCTTCATTCATTGCATCCTTGATGGCCGCAGGGATATGCAATCGTTACTTGAGCGGCGCTTGGTTCGTTAGAACTGTCCCTGGAACATTCTGGACAAATTCACCAACAAATTAGAATAAGTGCTGGGATTATTATCCATCCCGCCTTTTGTGTGTCTGAAGCAGAAAGCACCTTTGGACAGAAAGGGGATTCTGGCGTATATTGAGAAGCAGGAATGGCACAATAACCCATTGTTTATTTTGGCATTCTTCGCAACCATGACGTGCCCTGACGACGAACTCACCCCAAACCAGGCCGCGGACTTCCTGAACGTCTCCAGGTCTTACCTGGACCGGCTCCTGGAACAGGGAGATATCCCCGCCCGGAACAGGGGCGCTCAATGCCGGTTGTGCCTCCGGGACGTACTGGAACACAAGGAGCGCAGCCAACGGCTGCGTACCCGCTGCCTGGATGAGCTGGCCGCCCAGGCCCAGGACCTCGACATGGGGTACTGAGAATTGTCTCGAATCCCCGATAACGTTTCCGCCTTGACGCACCCCCCACGCCTGTTAGATTCAAGATAGTTTTTCCGTCACCGTTGCGGATTCAACGGTACCCTTGCCGGTTTTGCCGGCGTCCCATGCGCCTTTGTCGGATCGCGAGACAGGCGCGGCGGCCTGAAGGCCGTCGATCCACCCTTCATCCACCCTGCCGGGGGAAGTCATTCCCCGTCCAGGGGCTGTGCTTTCTCCGGTGTTTTTCAACCAAGAGGAGAATGCACCATGCAAAACTCATCTCAACCCAAGTACTTCGATCTTCATACTACCGGCATCGGTTATCTGAACCGCATCCGGGAAGTGAAGCCCGAGCGAGGTCAACCGTTTCTGGCGGTGGACATTTCCGCTCTGCACGGCAGCGTCGACAACGTCGAGTACACCCGCTTCGATTGCCGGGTGTCCGGCCAGACGGCGCAGGAGATCGTCCGTCAGTTGAAGCCTGCCATCGAGGACGGGCGCACTGTTCTCGTGGGTTTCAAGAGCGGCGACCTGTATGCGGAAACCTTCACCTACGAGCGCGGTGACCGGGCCGGCCAGACCGGCATCAGCCTGAAAGCCCGCTTGCTCAGGATCGGCTGGGCCAAAGTGGACGGTGAACCGGTCACCCTGCCCTCCGCCGACCAGGAACAGGCCGCCTGATCCACGTCTGGACAAGGCCTGCTCCTGTTCCTTTCAACCACCCCGACGGGGAGACCTTCTCCCCACCCGGGGGCCGCGTCTCCCCGTCTTTCTTCAAGACACAAGGAGATGCACCATGCTCAAACTCAGCGGCGTATTGACCATCCGCACCATCAACGGCCGTAACGGCCCGTTCAATGTCGGCCGGCTCGTGACCGATCTCGGCGAGTTTTCCGTCAAGGACACACTCCTCGACCAGTACGAGGAAGGCAAGTACGAGGGGGACTTCGGCATCAGCCGTATCTATCCCTCCTACTACCTGGCCGGCGGGCGCCTGGTCGTCGAGGTCCGGGCCACGCTGGAGACCATGGCATTGGCCGGGATCGACGAACTCACGGCCGAGGACGTGCCCCCCGCAGTGGAACCCGATCCCATCGAGGAGACGCCACCGGCCACCATGCCGCAGCCCGCTCCGAGCGGCGACGAGCCCACCGAGGGGGATGACGAGGATCCTGACGTTCGCCTGTTCGGTGAACTGTGGCCGTTGGGCGCGAAGGTCAAGCTCGACCCCACCGTGGACCGAGCCCGTTTCCGCCGGCAGAAGGAACGGCTCAAGAGCCTGGGCTACCAGTTCCGGCCCCTGGGCCAGTTCTGGGAGAAGCCGGCCGAAGAGGAAGCGGCCTGATCCACGACCGGCCGGAAGGGGCATCCCGCCCCTTCCGGACTGCGGTTTCGGACCGGTGACCGGGGAAGGTCTGCGGCCTTCCCGGAGCCTCCCGGGCGGGGGTTGCGGGAAGGCCGCAAGGCCTTCTGCCTCAATCGTCACCGGCCGCCCGCTGTCGGGAAAAGGCGGGTCCCTTTGTGCGGACAGACCGCGCCCATGTAAGTGGGACCCACCACCCCGATACGGGTCCGGCGACACGAGACAACCAGGTCGCACGGGAGGACCGCGTTGTTTCCATCGCGCGGGGTTGCCGGTCTCAGACCGGTCGATACTGCCCACGTCGGCAACCCCCCGACAACGGCGCACTTGAAACAGGATTGACGACGGGAAGATCCCCGCGTGCGGGGGTCTTTCCGCAGGGCTCGCGGTTCCGATCTTTGCCGAGCCTTGCGGAAAGACTCGCAACGATTGTGGTGGCGACTCTCA
>NZ_AFOC01000086.1:0-10891 GCF_000224455.1 endosymbiont of Riftia pachyptila (vent Ph05) | reverse complement strand
CCNTGCCGGCCTCGCCGGCACCCTTGCCTGCCCCGCTGTGGGTGGGCGCCCTGAAAGCACTTTTGTCTGGCCGGGAAGGAGGTGCAGCGGTCCCAATTTCACAAGGGGACCGTCGGTCTTTTTTCAACATCCCTGTCCGGGAGTCTCCACTCCCGGTCCGGGGGTCGGTTTCTCCTGGGCGGTCTTCCGCCTCCCTGCGGGGGTCCACCAAAGCGGCCTCCCACAGGCTGTTTTGGGGACCTCCGTCGTGGAGGCACAACCAAAACAGAGGAGAAAACCATGTCACTCAAGACCCCCGAACAGGTAAATCTGCAATCCAGTAACGGCCTGCTGAGTATCGGCAACACGGCGTGCCGCATCGAACCGCTTTCCGAGCGAATGGATGCCATCACCGAAACACCCGATACGTCTTGCGCGGCCGCTGCTCCGTTCCCCGAGTTCGAGATCGAGCTGTTGAACCAGCACGGCATCGAGGGGATACACATCTACTTCAACTGAGGATACGGGCGGCCGCCAGGCCGCCGTTCCTTCCATTGACCCCGCGGGGCATCGCCATGCCCCACGGGGCCGTGGTGCGCCCCGCTTTCATTCAATCCGAAAGGAGGTACACCATGGGATGGCTGTTCACATACGGCGCCAGCAAGGCCGACATCATCCGCGACTTGACCGCACCGGAAGAGAACGAGACGCGGCGCTGGGAAACCATCGCCCACTGCGTGCGCGGCAACGTGCTCTGGGCGGTGATTGAAATCACCTACAAGCAGGAGAACCGCCGCAAGCGGTTCATCGCCTGCTACCTGCTCGCCAAGCAGGATGGCTGCGGCTGGGGGTACAAGGACATGGAGGAATCCATGCATCCCTATTACTACTCCTGTCCGCTGAAGTACCTGGATATGGTACCGGTCGCCAACGCCGACTGGCGCGACCAGGTCCGTGCCTACCACCGGGACCGCAACCGGAAGGTCGAGATCGGCCAGAAGGTCGGCATCAAGGGTTCCACCATACCGTGGGTGGTCATCACATCAACGCGTCCGTTGACCGGCGAGTACGGCGGCAGGCGCTATCGCGTGCCCCGCAGCATGCTCGGCGACGTGCTCTGACCACCGTCATCACCCAATCGAACCGGCGACTGACACGCCGGTCGTTTGGGTTTCAAGGGAGGCTGTCATGTACGACTACCGTGAACGCGAACGGCGATTTCTGGATGCCTGGAAGCGTGGCGTCCTGTTGGCAGGCCAGGACTGTTTCAGGGTGAAGTCCCCGACGGTCGAAGCCGCCACGCACAAGCGCCAACTCGAGCCCGATTGGGACTACATCGAGGAGACCATCACGGCACGCAGTCGCGGCGAAGCCGCGTTTCTTGCTGCGATGTGCTCGTTCTACAACGCCGAGTGGGGCCAGTCGTTGCTGGTCCGTGCCGGCTATCCGAACCTCTGCGACCTGGCCTCGAAGCTGGATGAACCCCATGCGGTGATCGTCGCGGAGCTCTTTCTCAACTACCCCGGGTGGTAATCACCCGGACACATTCTTTCAACCCGGTCGGGGCGCACACTCCCCGACGGGGGTGCGCTTCTCCGGCCATGTAACACACCAACGAAAGGAGAAGCACAATGGCTTTGATGTTCCAGCGCCTGGCGCGCAACTTTATCAAGAACGGGTATTTCCCGACCGACGCCGAGACCACGCGACGCGTGTTGTCGGCTCTACAGCCCGGGGATACGGGGCAATTTCGCATCCTCGATCCCTGCTGCGGCGAGGGCGTGGCTCTGGCCGAGTGCAAACACCACCTGGGTGCCGACCGGACCGAGGCCTTCGGCGTGGAGTACGACGAGGAGCGGGCCTGGCACGCCAAGGGTATTCTGGACCGCTGCATCCACGGCGACGTGCAGGACTGCATCATCGGCAGACGCCAGTTCGGCCTGCTGTGGCTCAACCCGCCCTATGGCGACCTGGTTGCGGACAAGGCGGCGCTGGCCGGCTACTCGGGCAAGGGCCGCCCCCGGCTGGAGAAGCTGTTCTACAGCCTGTCCAATCCGTGGCTCGCCTTCGGCAGCGTACTGGTACTGATCATCCCCGGCTACAGCCTGGACCGGGAACTGGCGGGATGGATCGCCACCCACTTCGAGCAGGTACGGGTGTTCAAGGCGCCGGAACAGCGCTTCAAACAGGTGGTGGTATTCGGCGTTCGCCGACGCACCGCCGGCGCCACGGGCATCAGTGAGACCCGTACGATGCTGGAGGCGATTGCCGCCGAACCACCCCCGGTGCTGCCGGAGCGTTGGCCTGACGCGCCCTACGTGGTGCCGGCCGCGCCCCAGGGTGAGGCGACCTTCGTCTACTCACGCATGGACCGGCGTCAGCTCGCCGACGAACTGGCGCGTCACCGCGGCCTGTGGGAGCGGTTCGAGCTGGTGTTCGGCGGTACGGGGCGAGGCTTGCGCCGACCATTGCGCGCGCTCTCGGACTGGCACCTGGCGTTGGCCCTGGCCGCCGGCCAGGTGTCCGGCGTGGTGCGCGCCGCCGACGGCCGGGTGTATGTCATCAAGGGCGACACCCACAAGGAGAAGGAGGCCAAGGTCGAGGTCGAGGAGAAGCCCAATGGGCGCATCACCGAGACCCGCATCCTGACCGACCGCTTCGTGCCGGTGATCCGGGCCTTGGACTTCACACCGGGCAGCCCGAGCTTCGGCCAGGTCCTGGTCATCCGTTGACGATGTCCAGGACGGACGAATGCCGCGGAGGCCATGGATGGCCGAGAGCGGTGAGGAAACGACATGGCGCCGCCGCCCGGCGGCGTCTGTCTCAAACCTCAACGCAAACGAAACGATGGGGCTTGCGACAGACGTGTTCTTTACCGTCGCCGTTGCGGCTTCAACGGCACCCTTGCAGGTGGGACACCTGCGCCCAAGCGCCTTCGCCGGACCGTGCAACAGGCGCAGCGATTCTCGAAATCATCGGTCCATTTGTCTTTTCTCAACCCGGTCGGGGAGCGCACTCCCCGTTGGGGCGAGGCCTCCTCATTCAACTTCAACCACTGATAAGGAGGTGCTCCATGAATAAACGCGTACTTGGCATCGTGCAGTTCAAAGCATGGCTCTGCACAGCCGTACTGGAAACATACAGCGATGGGCGTCCGGCAATCGCCTTGTTCGATTGCGAAGACGGTTCCCCGGTCGCTTGTGCGACGGTCAATGTCCCGGAAGTCCCGTTGGCGATCGACGAGATCATCATAAAGGACTATTCGGAGAACGCCGGGATGCTGGACGCATTGGTCGCAGCCGGCATCGTCACGACGACCGACAAGACTGTGCCCCTCGGTTTTACCGTTGGGCATGTGTGCAGATTGGCGAATGCCGACATACCGGTAGCGCTTTGAATCAACCGCCGCTGTCTGGTCTGCGGCAACCACCCTCGCGGGGAGATCGACTCCCCGACGGGGGCTCTCCCCGCATCCATCGACTGCGGAGGAGACCATGATGCAGAACGTCTTGCCTTTAACCCCCGACGCTGGCGACCGGTTCGCGGAGATCCGGCCTTCGGAACTCAGTGAAACCGAGCAGGCGTCACTCGTGCGGCTGGCACTCGCGGTGCTGCAGGCGCGCCATCGACCCGGGGAGTACCTGAGCAACCCGGACGCCACCCGCGATTACCTGCGACTGCTTCTGGGCGAGCGCAGGAACGAGGTGTTCGGGACGCTGTTTCTCGACAACCGTCATCGCGTGCTGCGTGTCGAGGAGCTGTTCCAGGGCACCCTGGACGGTGCCTCGGTGCATCCACGGGTCGTGGTGCAACGGGCGTTGGCGTGTAACGCCGGGGCCGTGATCTTCTACCACAATCACCCGTCCGGCTTGCCGGAGCCGAGTCGTGCCGACGAGGCGCTGACGCGGAAACTCAGGGACGCGCTCTCTCTGATCGAGGTGCGCGTCCTCGACCATATCGTCGTCGGATGCGAAGGCACCGTGTCCTTCGCTGAACGCGGCTTGTTGTGACGATCTCAATCCACCCCACCGGGGAGTCGCTCCCCGGCCGGGGGCGTCTCTGACCGGTTTCTTGACCATCAACCGAAAGGAGATAACCCCATGAACACGCTCAATCAACGTGACGCAACACGGCCTGTGCTCATGCCCATCCTGGATGCGCCCGGCCTGTTCGCCGACGCTGTCCTCACCGACGAGGGGGGCAACCTGTTGTTCCTGTCGCTGTGGGGCCGGGACACCGCCGTGCAGGAGTTCCGTGCACGGCTGTCACTGCCGGTCCGGGAAGGCGGCCTGGACAACTTCCGCCTGGATGGTGACGGCGCACCGTTCGTGCAGGTGGGCAACCCGGAACGGCTGGTCACCGACTCCGGACGTACACCGCCGCAGATGATCTTCGGCAGCCTGGTTCACCTGTGGCTGTACGACCGTCTGGCAGTGGAGCCGGACCGTGCCAACCGGCGCGCGCTGTTGCTCTATCGGCCGGAAGACGCATCGACGCCCCAAGGGAAAGCGTCGCTCAGTCATCGGCTCTGGTCGCAGGTCACCGAGACCTGCCACCTGCCGATTCTGCCCGAGTGGCGCGACACCGTGCTCGATGCCTTCGAGGCCGCGGGCTGGATCAAAACCCTTCAGGGCGTCGGCCTGGCTGCCTATGCCCTGGACCTGGGTGACGACGCGGTTGAAACCGTTGTCAGCCAACTCATCCGGGAACGCCGTCTGACGGCCACCGGCTGATCGACCGTACCGGGGGATGCAGCCCTGCGCCATCCCTCATTCCACCCCACCGGGGAGACTTTCGTCCCCGGTGGGGACGGTGGTCTCTCCATTCATCAACCGAAAGGAGAACCATCATGAACGACAAGCAAGCCATCGCTGAGCTGTTTGGTGGAGTCATCCACGCCTACACGCGTGCCCAGGCCATCGAGGACGGGGTATTGGTGGATGTGTCGGAGACGGCCCGCGAGGCCGGTTTCCGCTGGCCGGTGGCCCTGACCCGGGCCGCCTGGGCGGACTGCGTCGCCTGGACGGAGGACGATAACCACCGCCAGGTCTACCAGGACGAGTCCGGCCGCCTGTGGGATGTGCTGTGGATGGCGTTCAATGCGATCCGCGGCGCCGCCGCCGGTGAATCGCAGATCGTGTACCAGCTCTATCGCGTGCCGCGAGACGGCAAGAGCGTTGAGGCGCGGCTGACGGCGCTGAAACTGGTTGCCGGGCCGGGTGACGCCGGCGAACCGGTGGTGACCATCATGCTGCCCGGGGAGGACTGACCATAACCATGGACGACCTCGTCCGACAGCGCTACCCCCGGCTCATCCGGGCCGTTCAGCGGGGCAACCGGTTGAGCGAACCGGAAGCCGTCAACGCCCTGGTGGAGTACGGGATCTTCGGCATCACCGACGATACCGTCTCGGAAGCGACCGCCCCGCTGGGCGGTCCGCTGGCGGCCATCCGACAGGGTTTCCGCAACCGGCACCGTCTATCGACACAGCGGTAAACAGGCGTCTTCGACGTCACACCGTTCCCACCCCGCGGGGAGACTTCCGTCCCCCGTGGGGTGGTGGTCTCTCCACCCATCCAACTGGAGGACCATCATGAAATACGTTGTGCAATACACGCTCCCCTACGAGCACCGGGTCGTGGTCGGCATCGAGGCCGAAAACAGAGAGGCTGCCACCGCCAGGGCTGAAGCCTTGTTCGACGAGGGCGAGATCTGGCAGGACACCGCCGAGGTGCCGTTGCTGTTCGACGACTACGAGGAAACGGGCGACAGCCCTCTCATCTTCACCGTCGAGCAGGAACTGGACGCCGATGCCCCCTGGCCGGAGGCCGACGGCAGCGTTCACTACCTGCGCCGGCGTGAGGCGGCATTCACGGCCGCACGGTTGCTGGTCGACGCCTACCGCCGCGGCGAGGAACGCGGTGGCAGCATCGACTGGGACGATCTGAACCAGGCCTATGAAGCCGCCCTGAAAGCCGTGTGAGGAGGTGAAGCGATGAACCGTCTATCAACTGTTCAAAGCGAAGCCCTCACGCGAGCGCGGCGTCATTTCGGCCGGTGCTGGAAAGCGAAGCTCAGGCAATGCTGGCTCCATGCGAGCTATCCGCCCGAGCTGAGCGATGTGGCGCCCCATTTGCAACACCTCAGAAACACGCTCGGCCCAAGCGGTCTGAGCAGGCTGAAGTAACCAGCCGGCCCCGCTCTCGCGGGGCCTTTCCCGAGCACCGGTTGGCCGATGCTCTGGAAAGGCCTTTTCACCGTGGCCGTTGCGGCTACAACGGCACCCTTGCAGGTGGGACACCTGCGCCCGAGCGCCTTCGACGGACCGTGCAACAGGCGCAGCGATCATCTGATCGCCGGTCCATTTTGTTACTCAACCCACACGGGGTGGATTCATCCCCGTGCGGGGTGGTCTGCCCCTCGATTTTTCAACCTGACAAGGAGCAGACCATGAGCGCAACTGCAGAAACGCTTCAACTCGACATCGACGTATCCAACATCATTCCGCTGTCCCAGTTCGTCTCCGACTTCGGCGATGGCCTGCTGGAGGCGGTCACCCGGCAAAACCCGCCGGTCTACGACGGGACGCCCGATCCGCGCCGCGACGCGGTGATGGAGGTTCTCAAACGCAAGCCGTTCCCGGCGCAGCGGGCGGTGGTACAGGCCGTGACCCGGTTGTTGGTGGACGAGGCCGAACAGGCCGCGGTCATCAACGCAGAGATGGGCACCGGCAAGACCATGATGGCCATCTGTACCGCCGCGGTGCTGCATGCCGAGGGCTACCGGCGCACCCTGGTGATCGCCCCACCCCACCTGGTCTACAAGTGGCGGCGGGAGATCCTGGAGACGGTGCCGAACGCCCGGGTGTGGGTCCTCAACGGCCCGGACACCCTTCGCAAGCTGTTACAGCTTCGGGCGTCACTGGAACAAACGCCGACCCATCGGGGTCCGGAGTTCTTCATCATGGGCCGCGTGCGCATGCGCATGGGTTTTCACTGGAAACCCGCCTATGCGGTACGCAACGTCCACATGCGCGAGCACACGGAGCGGGGCAACGATGAATCGCCCACCTTCGTGCGCACCGTGCGCTACGCCGCCTGCCCCGCCTGCGGGACGACGGTGGTCAACGGCGACGGCGATCCGGTGCCACCGGAGCTGTTCCCGGCGGAACGCCGTCAGGCCTGCAGGGAGTGCGGTGAGCCCCTGTGGACGCTGATGCGGTCGGGACGCAAGCAGAAGAGCCGGCGCGAGCTGGTTCTCGAGGCCATGTGCCAGCTACCCACCATCGGCCCCAAGACGGCGGACAAGCTGGTGCGAACCTTCGGCGAGGACCTGCTGTCGGGGATGCTCGCGGACAACGTCCACGAGTTCATCAACCTGATGGACGCCGACGGTGAGTTGGTGTTCTCCGACCGCCAGGCGGCGCGCATGGAGCGTGCCATGGCGACCCTGGAGTTCTCCTTCGGCCAGGGTGGCTATCAGCCGACGGAGTTCATCAAGCGTTACCTGCCGGATGGGTACTTCGACCTGCTCGTGGTGGACGAAGGCCATGAGTACAAGAACGACGGCTCCGCCCAGGGCCAGGCCATGGGCGTGCTCGCCAACAAGGTCCGCAAGGTCCTGCTGCTGACCGGCACGCTCATGGGCGGCTACGCCGACGACCTCTTCTACCTGCTGTGGCGCATCATGCCCCGCAGGATGATCGAGGACGGCTACCGCTACAACGGCCGCGGCAGCCTGGGCAGCGCGGCCATGGCCTTCATGCGGGACCACGGCATCCTCAAGGACATCTACAAGGAGTCCGAGGGAGACAACCACCGCACCGCCCGCGGCAAGCGCATGACCGTGCGCACCGTCAAGGCGCCGGGGTTCGGTCCCAAGGGGATCGCCCGCTACGTGCTGCCGTTCACGGCCTTCCTCAAGCTCAAGGACATCGGCGACAAGGTACTGCCACCGTACCACGAGCATTTCCAGGAAGTGACGATGACGGCCAACCAGGCCGAGCGGTATCAGGCCCTGGAGTCCACGCTCACGGCCGAGCTGAAGGAGGCCCTGCGCAAAGGCGACAACAGCCTGCTGGGTGTCGTGCTCAACGTGCTGTTGGCCTGGCCGGATACCTGCTTCCGGGAGGAGGTGGTCAAGCATCCGCGGACCCGGCAGCTGCTGGCGTTCGTGCCGTCGATCCTCGGCGAGTCCCCCTCTCCGAAGGAAGCGGAGATGCTGCGCATCTGCCGGGAGGAGAAAGCCCGGGGGCGCCGTGTGCTGGTCTACACGACCTACACCGGCACCCGCGATACCTCTAGCCGGCTCAAGGGTCTGTTGGAGAGCCATGGCCTCAAGGCCGCAGTGCTGCGGGCCAGCGTGGACACGAGCCGGCGGGAAGACTGGATCTTCGACCAAGTCGACCGCGGGGTGGACGTGCTCGTCACCAACCCCGAGCTGGTAAAGACCGGTCTGGATCTGCTGGAGTTCCCGACCATCGTGTTCATGCAGACCGGCTACAACGTCTACACGTTGCAACAGGCCTCCCGCCGCTCTTGGCGGATCGGCCAGAAGCACCCGGTGGACGTGTATTTTCTCGGCTATGGCGAGACGGCACAGATGGCGTGCCTGTCGCTCATGGCCAAGAAGATTGCGGTGAGCCAGTCCACCTCCGGCGACATGCCGGAAACCGGCCTGGATATCCTCAACCAGGATGGGGATTCCATTGAGGTGGCCCTGGCTAGAAGGCTCGTGTCTTAACCGTCATTCGCCCAGCGCAATCAGCGCTGGGCGTTTATTATTATCTGTGTGTACATTCCCCTTAATGTATCACCAACCGCTCACATTCACCCTATATACAGTCACCTGCCATAGCTCCATCGTCAACTGTACAAGTAGCAGAATTATCAGACATATGAACCCAATTTGTGCAGACTTCAACTGTCGGTCGTAAACCACCATCTCTCAAACGACCAAACAAAATAGTCGGAAATCATCACTATCGGTGACATCAACAAATGCTGTGTCACATGATAGCTGAATAATTTGAATATTCATCAACCAGCTTTCAATATGCCATGCATTAGAACCGGTGCTGGTTACCTTGATATCTCTACTCTCTACCGATGCATCATTAACATAAATCATCAGAAGATCACTGTTTGCCTTATCACGCACCTCAAGCCGTCGTTTACCAGGTAGTAACATGACCTCAATATCTACAGAATCATGTTGACAGGTCAAGACGACCCGACCTTTAAACGCTTGTCGCGCCGGCAATACAAATGACGTTGATTGTGATAAATTATCCTGTTCCTCTTCATCGTCTTGTTTCCTATCGGAATCACTCTCTATAGATTCCGATTTCTTAATGCCATTAGCCAGCCCTTCTTCGCCGCGACCAATTACCTTGGCCGCTCTTCCGGTCTCAGCAAATAGCGCGTCTATTTCATTGAACTCAAGTTTTTCTAAAGGCGGATATTCTTCGCTTGGGATCGGTAACCCCCAGTCTGCAGAACGACGCTTTGCTTCCGCGAACCTCTGATCTCTGCGCTTTGGATCTACGTGACCAAGAGCAGCCTGGCGTTCCTTACACTTAAGCCAACGCTGTTTAGCGTTGTGCTCTACATTCTGATCAGCACCCCATAATTTAGACTTGTATATCAATTCATAAAAAGCCAATGCATTATCCATGCGCCCCGCCCTTTCCAGCGCTGCACCTACTTCCTCCGACGTCAATAACTGCCGAAGCTCCCTGCTGTGCTTCTTAACGATGGACAGAATCCTTCCTGAGATAAATTTTTCATCCGCACCTTGCTCAACCAAACCTTGATCACGCGCCAGTAACTTGATCAATCCTGCTTCCGCCGCAATCTGCATTGTTTCATCAGAAAATAGCGTAGACAGAACAGTAATTTCAGTTTTTTCTTTCCTAATATCTTCAATTACCTTTCTAAATTCCCTTCTATCAACACAAGCTTTTAGATAAGATCCCAAAAGCAGCTTAGCCGCATATACCCCCAACTTAGAATCTGGCAATGATTTAAGCAGGTGTCGCATTTCATGCCACGAGCCCAGTTTCTTAACCAACGTTACCGCCAGTTCGAACTCATTTTTGTCTACCAAAGAGTCAAGGACAATAGTGTATTGATCCTCATCCAAATCATGGTCAAGATTGTTCTTATATTCCCTAACTATCGCATCGCAGTCATTAAGCATACCGTACCATTGCAACGAGTGCGGATATGGTGTTGTTAATGCCCTTGCTCGTAGAATAAACTTTGGCTCACGCGCCTTATCATGACCAGAGGCGTCATTCCATACCTCCAGAGCCACAACATGGTCATCCGCATTGTAAGCTAATAAAGACAGTTCTCTAGAACGAATGAGCGTTACTAACTTATCCTTCTCAAGGCGCATCAATATGCGAAGAACCTCTTTATAAATATTACGATCAATTTCTCCAGCAACCTCAGTATTATCTACCAAGGCAGAAACAGCTTGTTGCAATACATCCTCCCAGTGAGAACATTCAAAGTATTTTATTAGCCGCTCTGGACCCGCCTCACTTAGCAACCGTAGAAACTCCTCTATATCTTCTGGCCTCCTAGTACCATTCATAAAACGGGCTGCTAGAACAAATGGCGAATTGGAGAACCGTCCAGGGTCTCTTGCCATCATTTCACTTATCTTGTTATAAGACTTTGCCTCCCAATAACACCTAATTGCGTCTGCTAATTCACCAAGTCTCTCATAGGCAGCGGCAGCTTCTGAAAAGCTTCCATCAATTTCATGGATTAAGGCAGTACACCGCTCAACTTTTTCCTTATCATCTAGCGCATCATATTGATTCCTGGCAAGCTGAAGAAGATAGGAGCTTCTCTCCAAAGCTCCTTGGCTGAAAAATCTATCAGCCAATGCCTTGGGATCA
>NZ_AFOC01000087.1:0-15828 GCF_000224455.1 endosymbiont of Riftia pachyptila (vent Ph05) | reverse complement strand
TGCAGGGATGACAGCAAAAAACCTCGATTATTTTCCTCTGGTTGCTTGAATAGCTGGAGGCTTCTTCTTTACCATTTGTGAACAACTAAAATCGTTGGAGAATTTCTGGTTTATCTCCCGCATCACAGGCTGTGCTGCCACTGAAATGATCAGCGCTCCGCTGGCGGATGCCACACCAGAATCCGTAGTAGACTCACAACAAGCAATAATCCGGATCATGACTGAAACAAATCACACCGAGGAGTGGGCTGCTCTGCAGGAGCATTGGGAAGAGATTGCACCGATTCAGATGCGGGATCTGTTTGCCGAACACCCGGAGCGTTCCGAGCAGTTTTTGTTGCGCAGCTGCGGGATCCTGCTCGATTACTCGAAAAACCGCATTACGCCCAAGAGCATGCAATTGTTACTCGATCTGGCGCGACGGGTCGATGTGGACGGCTGGCGCCGACGCATGTTTTCAGGTGACCGCCTGAATAACACCGAAGACCGGGCAGTGTTGCATGTGGCGCTGCGTAATCGCAGCAACAGGCCGATCTGGGCCGATGGCGAGGATGTGATGCCACAGGTCAATGCGGTGTTGGAGAAGATGGAGGTCTTCTCCGAATCGGTCCGTTCGGGGAGCTGGAAAGGCTTCACCGGGCGCGAAATCACCGATGTGGTGAACATCGGTATCGGTGGCTCCAATCTCGGGCCGCTGATGGTGTGTGAGGCGCTGAAGCACTATCAGCGCCCCGACCTGCGTGTCCATTTTGTCTCCAATGTGGATGCGACGCACCTGATCGAGACGCTGAAGTGGCTCGACCCGGAGACCACCCTGTTCATCGTTGCTTCCAAGACCTTCACCACCCAGGAGACCCTAACCAACGCCTTTACCGCCCGCAGCTGGCTGCTCGAATCGCTGGCTGATGAGCGGGCGGTGGCCAGTCACTTTGTGGCGGTCTCGACCAATGCCGCGAAGGTTGCCGAGTTTGGTATCGATACCGCAAATATGTTCGAGTTCTGGGACTGGGTGGGTGGCCGTTACTCACTCTGGTCGGCGATCGGGCTGCCGATCGCCATCGCCATCGGCATGCAGCGCTTCTATGAGCTGCTCGATGGCGCCCACGAGATGGACGAACACTTCTTGAATGCCGATCTGTCGGAGAATATGCCGGTGGTGATGGCGCTGCTTGGGGTCTGGTACAACGACTTCGCCAAGGCCAGAACCCAGGCGATTCTTCCCTATGATCAGTATTTGCGCTATCTGCCTGACTATCTGCAGCAGGCTGATATGGAGAGCAACGGCAAGCGGGTCACCCGCTTTGGTCGGCCGGTGGGTTACCCCACCGGGGCGGTAGTCTGGGGTACTGCCGGCACCGATGGTCAACACGCCTTCTATCAGCTGATCCACCAGGGCACGCAGATGATCCCCTGTGACTTCATCGCTCCGGTCAACAGCCATAATGAGTCGGGTGATCACCACCAGAAGCTGATCGCCAACTGCTTGGCACAGACAGAGGCGCTGATGCGTGGCAAGACCCGCAGCGAGGTACGCGAGGAGCTTGAGGCAAGCGGTATGGAGGCAGAACAGATCGTCGATCTGCTGCCGCACAAGATCTTTCCCGGCAACCGGCCCAGCAACACCCTGCTGATCGACAAGATCACGCCGCAGCGGCTGGGTTCGCTGGTCGCCCTCTATGAGCACAAGATCTTTGTGCAGGGGGTGATTTGGCGGGTCAACTCCTTTGACCAGTGGGGCGTGGAACTGGGCAAACAGCTGGCCGGGGTGATCCTCAACGAGCTGCTGGATGAGGGTGTCAATGCCGAGCACGATAGCTCCACCCGTGGCCTGGTCGACTATTTCCGGCGCCACCGCCCACGCAGCCGCAAGTCTGATTAGATCTTGCGAAGGGGGTGGCGGCGCCTCGCCGCGAGAGCCCTGACCAAGCGCTGCGCAGGCGTGGTGTCTACGATTCGTTCAGAGGCTTCTTAACCTTCCGGCTTCAGCACAATGGCCCCGAGCGGTGGCAGCCGCAGCACTGTGGAGTGGGGCTGGTTCATCCAGGGTAGTTGTTCCGCCTGAATCTGCCCGTCGTTGCCGAGGTTGCTGCCGGCGTAGAATTTGGAGTCTGAATTGAGGATCTCGCGGTAGCTGCCGGCTTGCGGCAGGCCGATGCGGTAGTTCTCCCGTGGCACCGGGGTGAAGTTGAGGATCACCACGAGCTGGCTGCCATCCGTGCCCTTGCGCAGATAGCTGAGTACCGACTGGGAGCTGTCGTGGCAGTCGATCCACTCAAATCCGCTCGACTCGAAGTCGAGTTGATGTAGCGCAGGCTGTTCCCGGTAGAGTCGGTTGAGATCGCCCACCAGCTGACGCAGCCCGCCGTGGAAGTGGGTGTCGGTGAGCACCCAGTCGAGACTGCTGGCCTCATTCCATTCGTTGATCTGGCCGAACTCGTTGCCCATGAAGAGCAGCTTCTTACCGGGGTAGGTGAACATGTAGGTGTAGAGCTGGCGCAGGCTGGCAAAGCGACGCCACTCATCCCCCGGCATCTTGTTGATCATCGAGCCCTTGCCGTGCACCACCTCGTCGTGGGAGAAGGGCAGCATGAAGTTCTCGGTGAAGCTGTAGAGCAGGCCGAAGGTGAGCAGGTCGTGGTGGTAGTGGCGGTAGACCGGATCCTTCGACATGTAGGAGAGGCTGTCTGCATCCAGCCCATGTTCCACTTCATGCTGAACCGAGCCCACCGAGCCAGGTAGGGCGTGACACTTGCGGCCAGGCGGTGGACTCTTCGGCGATCATCAGGCTGCCGGGGTGGAGTTCATGGGTGACACTGTTGAGTTCGTGCAGGAAATCGACTGCCTCCAGGTTCTCCCGGCCGCCATGTTTGTTGGGGATCCAGTCGCCTGCTTCGCGTGAGTAGTCGAGGTAGAGCATGGAGGCCACCGCATCGACTCGCAGCCCGTCGATGTGGAACTCTTCCAGCCAGTAGACGGCGCTGGAGATGAGGAAGTTGCGTACCTCGTTGCGGCCAAAATTAAAGATCAGGGTGCCCCAGTCCTGATGCTCACCCTGACGTGGGTCTTCATGCTCGTAGAGCGCCGAACCGTCGAAGCGCGCCAGTGCGTGACGATCCCGCGGGAAGTGGGCTGGCACCCAGTCGAGGATCACGCCAATGCCGTGCTGGTGCAGATGGTCAACGAAGTAGCGGAAGTCGTCGGGGCTGCCGAAGCGGCTGGTGGGGGCGAAGTAGCCGGTGGTCTGGTAGCCCCAGGAGGCATCCAGCGGGTGCTCGGTGATCGGCAGCAGCTCGATGTGGGTGAAGCCAGTCTGTTGAACGTAGTCGCAGAGGCGATGGGCCAGCTCCCGATAGTTGAGGAAATCGCCGTTTTCATCGCGCTGCCAGGAGCCGAGATGGACCTCATAGACCGACATCGGCTGGTGTTGCCAGTCGAAGCTGCGGCGTGATTCCAGCCAGCCCTGGTCCTGCCACTGATAGGTTTCAGCGCAGATGATGCCTGCGCTCTCCGGTCGCAGCTGGAAGGCGTTGCCGTAGGGGTCGCTGCGCAGGCTGATCTCTCCGGAGTGGGTGCGGATCTCGAACTTGTAGAAGTGGCCACTGCCGATGCCGGGGATGAACAGCTCCCAGATACCAGTGCTGCCGCGTACCCGCATCGAATGGGTGCGCCCGTCCCACTGGTTGAAGTCGCCGACCACCGAGACCCGTTGCGCGATGGGGGCCCAGACGGAGAAGAGCACGCCGTCGATGCCGTCCGCCTGCCACGGATGGGCGCCCAGGAAGCGGTAGGCGTGGCGGTGGCGTCCCTCGCCGAACAGATGCAGGTCGAAGTCCGGCAGCTGTGGGGTAAAGCAGTAGGGGTCGTATTGCTGATGGCGTGCGCCCTGTTCATCGAACCATTCGAGCTGGTAGCGTTCGGGGAGTTTGGTGGCCTTGAATTTGCCGCGAAACAGGTCGGTGCCTTCGATTCTTTCCAGGGGCTCATCAATGTCACTCAGGGTCACCTTCCTGGCGCGAGGCAGAAACACGGTGACCTCGACTTTTTTGCCTGTGAGATGTCGCCCAAGCACCTCAAAAGGGTCGTGGTGACGCGCCTCGATAATACGTTGCAGGGGTTCAGCAACAGTGGCCTTGATCACTTGTGTCATGGAAGAAATTCCGCCTTTTCCGGTACGCTTGAAAGGGTGCATGATGGTACCATACCGCCATGCCAATACGACGCCTTGTTGATATTTCGCTGTGCAGAGTACCCGGTCATGGAGGGAAGTCTAATGTCCGACCAGAATCCACGTTTTGTTAGTCGCCTGACGCGCAACACCCTCGCCCTGATCCTTGCCGGAGGGCGCGGTTCCAGGCTTAAGCATCTGACGAAATGGCGTTCCAAACCTGCTGTCCCCTTCGGTGGCAAATTTCGCATCATCGACTTCCCGCTCTCCAACTGTATCAACTCCGGTATTCGCCAAATTTGTGTGCTGACCCAATACAAGGCGCATTCACTGATTTTGCACGTCCAGCGTGGCTGGGGGTTTCTGCGTGGCGAGTTCGGCGAGTATGTGGAGCTGCTGCCGGCGCAGCAGCGGATCGAGAACAACTGGTATGAGGGGACTGCTGACGCGGTTTATCAGAATCTCGATATCCTGCGCTCACACAACCCCGATTACGTACTAATCCTGGCCGGCGATCACATCTATAAGATGGACTATGGTGCGATGATTGCCGAGCATGTGGAGTCGGGTGCGGATTTGACCGTCGGCTGTATCGAGGTCGATCTGGAGACGGCCAAGGCGTTCGGCGTGATGGCGGTGGATGCGGAGAGCCGCATCCTCGAGTTTCAGGAGAAGCCGGAACATCCCAAGCCAATGCCCGGGCGTGACAGTACGGCGCTGGCCTCCATGGGCATCTACGTCTTCAACACCAAATTCCTCTACGAACAGCTGATCAAGGATGCTGACACCGCGGGTTCCTCGCGGGATTTTGGCAAGGACATCATCCCCAAGGTGATCAAAGAGTACCGCATCCGCGCCTATCCGTTCCGCGATGTGGAGAGCGGAGAGCAGGGCTACTGGCGCGATGTGGGCACCATCGACTCCTTCTGGGCGTCAAATCTGGAGCTGACCGGGGTGACGCCGCCGCTGAACCTCTATGATCATACTTGGCCGATCTGGACCTATCAGGAACAGCTGCCACCGGCCAAGTTTGTCTTCGATGACGAGGAGCGCCGCGGCATGGCAGTGGACTCTCTGGTCTCTGGCGGGTGTGTCATCTCCGGTTCTCAGGTGAAGAACTCTCTGCTGTTCTCCAATGTTCGAATCAACTCCTTCACCGAGGTGGAGAAGTCGGTGATCCTGCCCGACGTCAATATCGGTCGTAACTGCCGCATCCGCAATGCGGTTATCGACCGGGGCTGCGAGATTCCCGAAGGTACCATCATCGGTGAAGATCCGGTCGCGGATGCCGAGCGTTTTTACGTCTCCGAAGGTGGGGTGGTGCTGGTAACGCCGGATATGCTTGGGCAGGTTCTGCGCTATGTCCGCTGAGAGAGAACGCCTCAATGTTGTTCTCTGTTGGCACATGCACCAGCCCTACTACAAAGGGCCGGAGCAAAGCGACTACCATCTGCCCTGGGTCTATCTGCATGGCATCAAAGACTACTCCGACATGGCGGCGCATCTGGAGTACAATCCGGATGCCCGGGCGGTGGTCAACTTTGCGCCGGTGCTGCTGGAGCAGATCGACGACTATGCCGGGCAGACCCGTGACTGGCTCGAAAAGGGCACCCTGATCCGCGATCCGCTACTGGCGGCGCTGGCCGGCCCCGGCCTGCCGCTCGATCTGGAGTCGCGCACAGAGCTGATCTCCGCCTGCCTGCGGGCCAATGAGAGGCACCTCATCAAACGCCACAAGCCGTTCGAACGGCTCGCTGAACTGGCACGCCGGATGCTTGAGGATGATCAGTACGTTAGCTACCTCAACGACCAGTTTCTGGCCGATCTGCTGATCTGGTACCATCTGGCCTGGATCGGTGAGTGTCTGCGGGATCCAGATATTCGGGTGCGTTCGCTGCAGGCCAAGGGGCACGGTTACAGTGTGGCCGACCGGCGCGCACTGGTGGAACTGATCAGCGAGGTGCTGGGCGGAATCGCCGAACGCTACCGCAAGCTTGCCAAGTCGGGGCGGGTTGAGCTCTCGGTCACCCCTTATGCCCATCCGATCATGCCGCTGCTGGTGGAGATGGACTCTGCCAAGGAGGCCCTGCCGAAGGTGGAGATGCCGCAGTTGGCAGACTATCCCGGAGGTGAGGCCCGTGCCCGCTGGCATATCCGCAAGGGGGTCGAGGTATTTGAATCTCACTTCGGTTTTCGTCCAAACGGTTGCTGGCCATCCGAGGGAGCGGTGAGTGAACCGACCTTGAAGCTTTTGGAAGAAGAGGGGTTTCGCTGGGCGGCCACCGGCCAGCAGGTGTTGCACAATAGCCTCTGTGCTGCCGGTAAGGGCGATCAGCTGCCGGATAACTGGGTCCACTCCGCCTACCGGATTCACGATGGTTCGGTGAATCTGTTTTTTCGTGACGACGGACTCTCCGACCTGATCGGGTTTACCTATGGTGACTGGCATGCCGATGATGCGGTGGGGGATCTGATTGGCCACCTGGAAAATATTGCCGACTCCTGCCGGGGGAATCCCTCGGCGCTGGTCTCGATCATCATGGACGGGGAGAATGCTTGGGAATATTATCCCAGCAATGGCAGCTACTTCCTCGCCACCCTCTACGAGCGTTTGGCAGCGCATCCGCGTTTGAGAATGACCACCTTTTCGGACTATTTGAGCGAACATCGAGATGCCTCTCCGCGGCTCTCCAGCCTGGTGGCGGGGAGTTGGGTCTACGGCACCTTCTCCACCTGGATTGGTGATAAGGATAAAAACCGCGCCTGGGAGATGCTGGCGGATGCCAAGCGTGCCTACGATCGGGTGATCACGGCAGGCAGTTTCGCGCAGGATGAGCTGGCGGAGCTGGAGCGACAGTTGGCGATCTGCGAGGGATCGGACTGGTTCTGGTGGTTTGGTGACTACAACCCGGGCGATACCGTGAGCGATTTTGAGAAGCTCTTTAGGCGTCAGCTCGCCCACCTCTATGAGCTGCTGGGTGAAGCGGAGCCTGATTATCTCTCCCAGGTGTTTGCCTCTGGCAGCGGTGATCCGGCGCTGGGCGGGGTGATGAAAAAGAGTGATTGATAGCGTTATGTTGTGCCCGCCCTGCCTTCGGCAGTGACTGAACCCAACCTGGATTTAGCATGGATTTGCCGATAGATGAAATAGAACTCCTCGGGCGCAGAGTTGCTGACCCTATCCTGGGGCGCCGTCGCGCCGGCGTTCTGCTGCATATCACCTCGCTGCCAGGACCGGCCTGTGTGGGTGCGCTGGGCAGCAATGCCTACAATTTTGTTGATTTTCTCGCCGCCGCCGGAGTTAGCGTCTGGCAGATGTTGCCGGTCAACCCGACTCACGGGGACGGCTCCCCTTACCAGGGTATCTCGATGCATGCGGGCAATCCGCGACTGATCAGCCTGGAGCCGGTTCTACAGGCGGGCTGGCTCGATGAGCTGCCATTGGAGGAGGGGGTCCTCTCTGATAAAGGACGCTCATTTGCCCTCAGTCTGGGCTGGGAGGGGTTTAAGGAGCGAGCCAGCGACGAGGCACGTTCGGAACTTGAGCAGTTCCTCGCTGAACAGAGCGGTTGGCTGGATGACTATGCCCTGTTTCAGGCGCTGCGTGCCGAGCAGGGCGGCGCCTGGTGGGAGTGGTTGCCGCCCCTGCGCGACCGGGATCCGTTGGCATTGGCCCAAGCCCGTGCTCGGCTGGCCGATCAGATCAGCTTTATCCGCTTCGAGCAGTATCTCTTTTTCAGCCAGTGGGGGCGGCTCAAGCGGTACGCCAATGAGCGTGGTGTAAAATTGTTTGGCGATGTACCGATCTTTGTCGCCCATGACAGCGCCGAGGTCTGGACCCACCGTTCCCTCTTCGATCTGCTGCCGGACGGTCAACTGCGAGTGGTTGCCGGGGTGCCGCCGGACTATTTCTCCGAGACAGGCCAGCGCTGGGGCAATCCGCTCTACCGCTGGGATATGCTGGAGGCTGACGGGTTTGCCTTCTGGATCGAGCGGATGCGAACCCAGATGATGCTCTTCGATCTGGTGCGCATCGACCATTTTCGTGGTTTTGAGGCCTACTGGGAGATCCCGGCAGTGGAGCAGACGGCGGTCAACGGGCGCTGGGTCCAGGCGCCTGGGGAGAGGCTGTTTGCCGCCCTCTACAGGGCGTTTCCGGATCTTGAGTTGGTGGCGGAGGATCTTGGCATCATCACCCCCGAGGTGGATGCCCTACGGCGTCACTACCATCTGCCGGGCATGAAGATTCTGCAGTTTGCCTTCTCTGGGGATGCGGATAACCCCTACCTGCCGTTCAACCATACGGTCGATTCGGTGGTCTACACTGGTACCCACGATAATGACACCACCCTGGGATGGTATCGCAGTCTGGATGATGGCTTGCGTGAATATATCGATGAATACATGGGGCGCTCGAGAGAGGCGATGCCCTGGCCTTTGATCCGCTGTGCATTTATCTCCTGCGCCAGCCTGGCGGTGGTGCCGATGCAGGACCTGCTGGGGCTGGGCTCGGAATGCCGCATGAATACCCCGGGCACCACCGAGGGCAATTGGAACTGGCGTTTTAGCTGGGATCAGGTGGAGAGTGATCTTGCTGAGCGGGTCCGTCGGCGGGTGGTGATGTTTGGGCGACAGGTCGACCTGTAAGACTGTCGCTGTTTCTGATCGATTATTCAGATAGTTCCTACAAAACTCTGCGTGTAGTCACCTGTAGTGATCTTGTCGATGGCTCTAGATTTAAAGTCAGAGGAGGGCAAGATTATGTTCAGCTATTCGTATCATATTCCACCCCAGGAGCAGCTGAGTTACTTTCAGAGGATGGTCGAGCGGCTGACGCCACCGCGATCCTCCTATCAGCAGCTCCTGCGCAAGACCTATCTGGCTCTGTATGAGCATCACCTGCGTGAGCGGAACGAATCGATGGAGTTGGACTAACCGGAGTCATCCGACCAGTTCGGGTATTTCGTCTGAGGGCGGTGCGAGGACGCATTTAGCCAGATCAGGATTGGGAGAAAGGCAAAAAAAATCCGCTTCGACAAGGTCTGTCGAAGCGGTTTATACCAAAGGAGGATGGAGGAGATAAGCTGGCCGAGGTGATACTGCTTCAATTCCCCTCAACCAGCTTGGGGCCATTCGACCATGGGGGGTGGAGTGTCGTCATTGATATTTCTCAATCTTCTTGAATGCTCATTCATCCTCCTCCGGCCGGGCCGGATCCTCCATGGATGATGACTTTGTAGAGCTGCCAGCCAGGAACAGGGCGGCTACCCCTAAGCCCAACATGATCAGCAGGGAGAGCGCGATCAGTGTGGAAAACATGCGTTATACCTCCAGGCAGGCGCGATGCGCAGCACATCTTTTCATTCGTTCTCTGTAAATATATGTTACCGGCTCGAGAAGAGCATTCACCATCCCCCTGATGCAATAGAATGGTTGTCGCGTGAGTGATGGTGAATGATGTTTATGGACTAACCAAAAGGAAAATAAGGATGAAAAAGATGAGCTCACATCTGAAAGGTTTTGCTGTTGCCACTCTGGTAGTGGCGCTGGCGTTATTCCATTCAGCAGCAATGGCCTCAAGCTGTAAGGGGCTGAGTCAGTCCAAATGCTCGGCGAATGCCGCCTGCAGCTGGGTCAAGAGTTACAAAACCAAAAGCGGTAAAAAAGTAGATGCCTATTGTCGCGCCAAGCCTGGAAAATCAAAAAAGGTCACTGGTAGCAGTTCCAGCGGGGAAAAGGCTAGCAAGGCCAAGCATCCGTCTACATCTGGCAAAGCCAAGACGAGCAAAGATGGCAAGAAAAAGAGCGACAAGTCAAAGAAGTAGGCGATATTCTCCGACAGTGTCGGCAATCATTGCCGGCACTTTTTTCTTCCTTCCGATCGCTGCTGATTTGTTCCTGGCAGATCGAGCCGACTGCATTTAAGGGCTTCCGATAATCTTGTGACTGACAGTGATTTCCAGCGTCGTTTTGGCGGTATTGCGCGACTCTATGGCGAAGCCGGACTGGCGCGTTTTGTTGATTCCCGCATCTGTGTGATCGGCATCGGTGGGGTTGGTTCCTGGGTGGCAGAGGCCCTGGTGCGCAGTGCAGTGGGTGCGATTACTCTGTTCGATCTTGACCATGTGGCGGAGTCCAACACCAACCGGCAGTTGCCGGCTCTAGACGGCAACTACGGCCGCGCCAAGGTGGCGGTGATGCGTGAGCGGATGTTGGGGATTAACCCTGCCTGCCGGGTTGAAGCGGTGGAGGTGTTTGTCGAGGCGGAGAATCTGCAGTTGGTGAGCGATGCCGGCTTCGACTATGTGGTCGACTGCATCGACAACTTCCGCACCAAAGCGGCGCTAATCGCTGTCTGCCGACGAAAAAAAGTGCCGCTGGTTACGGTGGGCGGTGCTGGAGGCCAGGTCGACCCGACCCGCATCCGCCTAGTCGATCTGAGTCGCACCGAGCAGGATCCGCTGCTTGCCAAGACCCGTAAACTGCTGCGCAGGGAGTATGGTTTTTCGTCAAATACCAAGCGGCGTTTCGGTGTGGCGGCGGTCTACTCCGACGAGCCGCAGTGCTACCCAGATGGCAGTGGTGGGGTCTGTGCCAGCAAGCCGGGGGCGGGGGGTTCCAGCCTCAATTGCGGAGGTTTTGGCTCGGCGATGACGGTCACTGCTAGCTTCGGTTTAGTGGCTGCGTCGCATGTGTTGAACCGGCTAGCTGCTGCTGACTGAGCCGTTCTACCGCATGCCCAGCGGGTGACGATAGTATCGGCCAGGTGATCGTGTAGGCAGCGCCTGCTGGCGGTCAACTCAGCTCTATCGGGTTGATCGCTCATGATTACTCTTTGTGTGCCAGCGCCACGGTGTAGCTCTTGCCCTGTTTCAGCTTCTTGTAGTTGCCGAAGACCTCATTCAGGTTGCGTTTCATGTATTGGCGCAGGCCGTTGATGGTGACCAGATAGAGTCGTCCGCCGGGGTTCAGTCGTGCCCAGGCGTCATGCAGTATCAGACTCAGCATCTCCTTGCCCACCTTGGCGGGGATGTTGGAGGCGATCAGGTCGAAGCGCAGTGCCGGATCGATATGGGCGAAGCCGTTGCTCAGCTGGGCCCGGGCGTTGCCGATCCGGTTGCGGGCGGCATTGGCGTTGGCGTACTCCACCGCCATGAAGTCCTTGTCCACCATCAGGGTCTGGCCCGCTGGCGCCAGCGCCCCCAGGGTGAGGCCGATCGGACCATAGCCACAGCCGATATCGAGGCAGTCGTCGTCGGCTGCAATCTCGAGATGATCGAGCAGCAGTCGCGTGCCCTCGTCGATCTCCCGCGGCGAGAAGATGC
Organism: endosymbiont of Riftia pachyptila (vent Ph05); assembly: GCF_000224455.1. NCBI lineage: Bacteria > Pseudomonadati > Pseudomonadota > Gammaproteobacteria > endosymbiont of Riftia pachyptila. The sequence continues at coordinate 4,338 of NZ_AFOC01000087.1, read as the reverse complement.
CCCAGGTGGTGTGGAAGGTGAAGCGGTGTCCGCATAGCTCCGCATCGAATATGATGTCCTGGCGGTAACGGTTGAGTGTGTCTTGATCGAGCATGGCGGGGGAGTTTTGTCCTGTTTTGTTGATGAGTCAATCATTCACTGCAGATCATTGTGATGGTTTCAAGTATTGGCTCCGCCGAGTGGTAGTCCACCGGTACCGGCCAGAAGCCTCCGTCCAGCTCCAGCACCAGGGCGGGGAAGCTGGTGGCGTGCATCGCCAGGGCTTGGGTTATCTCCTGCTTGAGGATGGTGTTGATGGCGGAGTCGTTGAGGGCGACTTTGAAGCGGGCAGGGTCAAGGCCAATCTCTCCGGCCAGTTCAATCAGGGTGGCTGCGTCCGAAGGGTTTCTTGCCTGCTGATAGTAGGCCTGTTGGATCGTGCGGATCATCGCCTGTTCTTTTGAATCATTCAGACTTCGGGCGGCGATCACTGCACGGCAGGCCGGGTAGGTGGAGCGGCGTGGCTCACAACGGCTCCAGAAGTCAAAGTTGAAGCGGATCTCCGGCAACTTCTGCTCGATACGCCGCCAGGTCGCCTGCAGCTGCTCGCGCATCTCTGCTGCCATCGGGGCAGGGTTGTCGGGGGCCAGACCGCCCAGCAGCCGGATAAACCGGATCTCGGCTGGCAGCTGTCGTTGTAGTTTGTCGAGTACCGGAGCGAACGCCCAGCACCAGGAGCACATCGGGTCGTGGATGTAGAAGAGGGTGGTCATGGCAGGCTGTTTGTTGGGGTTATGCAGGGGGTAGTTCTGGTGCTGGCGTGGTCGGTACTCTCAATCCATTGATATTACACTTAGGTTAACTCCTTGATACCTGTTAAAATTAATCTTTATTATAACTTCAAGAGCCCAGTAACCGTGGCGAAACGCAGATCCAAAACCACCTCCCGCACGCAAGACCCCAATCAGGCACGCGAGGCGCGCAAGTACGAAAACCCGATCCCCAGCCGAGAGTTCATCATCGAGACGCTGAACGAGCAGGGGGCGCCGATGGAGCATCTGGAGATCGCCGGGGTGCTGGAGCTGACCGACGAGGGTCAGGTCGAGGCCCTACGGCGGCGGCTGAAGGCGATGTTGCGCGATGGCCAGCTGCTGTGTAACCGCCGCGACCAATATTGCGTGGTTAACAAACGCGATCTGATCGCCGGACGGGTAATCGGCCACCCAGATGGTTTCGGTTTCCTCAAGCCCGACGAGGGTGGCGAGGATCTCTATCTCTCCTTCAAGGAGATGCGCACTCTGTTCCACGGCGATCGTGCGGTGGTGCGGGTGATCGGTGTCGATCGCCGCGGCCGCACCGAGGGTGCGGTGGTGGAGGTGCTGGAACGTAGCACCCATTCGGTGGTGGGCCGGCTCCACTGTGAGGCCGGCGTCGGTATCGTCGCCCCCGACAACAAGCGCCTGAGCAAGGATATCGTGATCCCGCGCAGCGAGATCGGCGAGGCCAAACAGGGGCAGATGGTGGTGGTGGAGATCCTCGATCAGCCGACCCGCCGCACCCCACCGATCGGTCGTATCACCGAGGTGGTGGGCGACCACATGGGGCCGGGCATGGAGACCGATATCGCGATTCGTAGCCATGAGATCCCGGTGGCCTGGCCGGAATCGGTGGAGCAGCAGATCGCCGGTCTCAGCGAGCAGGTGGCGGAAGCCGACAAGGCGGACCGGGTCGATCTGCGTCAATTGCCGCTGGTCACCATCGACGGTGCCGACGCGCGGGATTTCGACGATGCGGTCTACTGCGAGGCCAAGCCCAAGGGGTGGAGGCTGCTAGTCTGCATCGCCGATGTTTCCCACTATGTAGCGATCGATACCCCACTCGACGTGGAGGGGCGCAAGCGCGGTAATTCGGTCTACTTCCCCGACCGAGTGGTGCCGATGTTGCCGGAGATCCTCTCCAACGGCCTCTGCTCGCTTAACCCCCGGGTCGACCGGCTCTGCATGGCCTGCGAGCTCTATATCGATCGCAGCGGCAAGATTATTCGCTCGCGTTTTTTCCCCGCGGTGATGCACTCCCATGCCCGCCTCACCTACGACAAGGTGGCGGCGATGCTCGACGGCGACGGCGCGCTCTGTGAGCAGTACGCCGATGTGTTGCCGCATATCCAAGAGCTCTACCAGCTGTTTCAGGTGCTGCATGCGAGCCGTGCCGAGCGTGGCGCGATCGAGTTCGACACCACCGAGACCAGGATTGAATTCAACGCGCAGAAGCGGGTGGAGCGCATCGTGCCGGTGATCCGCAACGACGCCCACCGCATTATCGAGGAGTGCATGCTGGCTGCCAATGTGGCAGCGGCGCGGTTGCTGCTGCGCAAGAAACTGCCGGCGATCTATCGGGTCCACGAGGTACCGCCGGAGGAGAAGCTGAGTGACCTGCGCGAGTTTCTCGGCGAGCTGGCGCTGAGCCTGCCCGGCGGCAGCAAACCCACCGCTAAGGACTACGCGACCCTGCTGGAGAACGTACGTGGTCGGGAGGATGCGCACCTGATCCAGACAGTGCTGCTGCGTTCCATGGCCCAGGCGATTTACTCCTGCGACAATGCCGGTCACTTCGGCCTCTCTTATCCCGCCTATACTCATTTTACCTCGCCGATCCGCCGCTATCCCGATCTGCTGGTGCATCGGGCGCTGAAGCATCTTTCCCTGGGCGGCAAAGTCGATGAGTTTGACTACGCCCTGCCAGAGTTGAAGGGTATTGCCGAACACTGCTCGACCACCGAGCGGCGCGCCGACGAGGCAACCCGTGACGCCTACGATTGGCTCAAATGCGAATATATGCAGGATAAGGTGGGCGAGTGCTTTGACGGTATAGTCACCTCGGTCAACTCCTTCGGTGTGTTTGTCGAGCTGAAGGAGGTCCATATCGATGGTCTGGTGCATATCACTGCCCTGGATAACGACTTCTACCACTTCGACCCCATCGGCCACCGCCTCACCGGCGAGCGTACCGGCACAGTGATTCGGCTCGGTGATCCGATGCGCATCCAGGTGGCCGCGGTCAATCTGGACGACCGCAAGATCGATTTTGTGTTGGAGTCCCGGGGTGGGTCTGATAAGCCTGGCGCGCCGAAGAGGAAGCGAAAGAGTCGCAAGCGCGGCAAAAGTAAGGACGCTGATAAGGCGGCTCCGGCGGCTGAGTCAGAGTCGCAGCCACAGGCGGCGGAAGAGGCCAAGCCGGCGAAGAAGAAGCGTCGTCGCCGCAGGCGCCCACGCAAAGAGGGGTAAGCGGCGGCAATGTCCGAAACCCAACTGATCATCGGCCTGCATGCGGTGCGCACCGCGCTCAAGCATGGCGATGCGGTGACCGAGATCCTGCTCGAGTCGCGGCGTCGCGACGCCCGTATCAAAGAGGTGTTGAATCTCGCCCGCCAGGCCGGGCTCAAGCCCCGCCAAGTAGAGGGCGAAGAGCTCGACCGGCTTGCCCAGGGCGGCAACCACCAGGGGGTGGCGGCCTACACTCGCGCCCCGGCGGTAATGGACGAGGCTTTTCTCAAGCAACTATTGGCCGGGCTCGATCTGCCTCCATTCTTGCTGGTGCTCGACGGGGTGCAGGATCCGCACAACCTAGGGGCCTGCCTGCGTACCGCTGATGCGGCTGGAGTGCAGGCGGTGATCGCGCCGCGGGATAAGTCGGTGGGGCTCACCCCGGTGGCCTGCAAGGTTGCCAGCGGTGCCGCCGAGACTGTCCCCTTCATCCAGGTCACCAATCTCTCCCGTACTCTCAAATGGCTGCAGCAGCAGGGGGTCTGGCTGATCGGCACCGCCGGCGAGGCTGAGTCAGAACTCTACCAGGCCGACCTGAAAGGCCCGTTGGCGATCGTCATGGGCAGCGAGGGCAAGGGCCTGCGCCGCCTCACCCGCGAGCAGTGCGACAGCCTGATTAAGTTGCCGATGCTCGGTGCGGTAGAGAGCCTGAATGTCTCCGTCGCCACCGGCATTACCCTCTATGAGGCGTTGCGTCAGCGCAGCTAGCCATCTGCACAAGAGGGTGGGGCGATAAGCAGAGGGCGACCCGATACAAATCCCGAGCGCTGGGCGCTGGGGGTATTGCTGGTCCTGGCGGCGCTGCTGCTGGTTAATTTCCTCCTGTTCGCGCTGACGCGGCGTCTGAACTTCGATGAGAGCCTTGCCCTACACGCCGGCTGGTTGTCGTTCAATGAGGTTCCTGCCCAACCCTTCTTCTATATGCCGTTCAGTCTTGTGTTGGGATGGCTGGCGACCCTGATCGAGGATCCGGGAAGGCTGTTTGTCACTCTGCGACTGGCAGCGGTGTTGTCGCTGCTTCTGGTGTTGTTGCTGC
>NZ_AFOC01000088.1:0-15362 GCF_000224455.1 endosymbiont of Riftia pachyptila (vent Ph05) | reverse complement strand
TCGCTTTGGTCTTTAGGAGGGCTGGGCAGGGTCGTCCGGTCATCTGTTTCTAGGCCAGTGGCTCAATTGGTAGAGCAGCGGTCTCCAAAACCGCAGGTTGGGGGTTCGAGTCCCTCCTGGCCTGCCATTTTTATGGCATATCTTGTGGGTCTTACCTGTTGAATACGAACGCCAGTTCTCCTGCTGAAGGTTCTTCGTTAGATACGGTCAAGCTGCTGCTGGCGGCTGGTCTTATCGTTGCGGCGATCCTTGGTTTTTACTATTTCGATGCCCATTCTCAGTTGCTGCGTGTGCTTGGGATGCTGCTCGTGGTGGGGGTTGCGGTAGCGATCGCCTATCAGACTACGGTGGGGCGCACTGTCTGGCAGTTCGCCTCAGATTCCAAGGTCGAGGTTCGCAGGGTGGTCTGGCCAAGTCGTCAGGAGACAGTGCAGACAACCCTGATCGTCTTCGTAATGGTGCTGATTATGGGTTTTGTGCTCTGGATGTTTGACATGATGCTGGGTTGGGTGTTGCGCACCCTTACCGGAGGCTGATCATGGCGATGCGTTGGTATGTGGTGCATGCCTATTCCGGGTTCGAAGCGCAGGTTCAGCGTTCGCTGAAGGAGCGCGTCGCTCGTTTTGGAATGGAAGACAAGTTTGGCGAGGTTCTCGTGCCCACCGAAGAGGTGGTGGAGATGCGCGCCGGGCAGCAGCGCAAGAGTGAGCGGAAGTTCTTCCCGGGTTATGTGTTGGTACAGATGGAGATGACCGACGAGACCTGGCATCTGGTCAAAGATGTGCCCAAGGTGCTTGGGTTTATTGGCGGTACCGGCGATCGCCCGGCGCCAATTACCGACAAGGAAGCCGATGCGATTCTGCAGCGTGTGCAGGAGGGGGTCGAGAAGCCGCGTCCGAAGGTGCTGTTTGAGCCGGGTGAGGTGGTGCGTGTTGTTGATGGTCCCTTCAATGATTTCAGTGGCGTGGTTGAGGAAGTCGACTACGAAAAAAGCCGCCTCAAGGTTTCTGTTCTGATCTTTGGGCGCTCCACTCCTGTGGATTTGGAGTTCGGGCAGGTCGAAAAGGGCTGACGTCTTTTTGGGTTTTGTGTTGTGGGGCATGGTTGTGAGTTGGATGGCAACTTCGCTGCGACTCATGACAACTCCGCGCGCGAAATTCACTACTCAAATTTATGTAGGGGAGCCTGGATGAGAGTTCCGGGCGCTTGCACCCATAGTGAGGTAAATCATGGCTAAAAAAATCGAAGCTTATATCAAGCTTCAGGTTGCCGCAGGTGAGGCAAACCCGAGTCCTCCGGTTGGTCCGGCTCTGGGCCAGCACGGCGTTAACATCATGGAGTTCTGTAAGGCGTTTAACGCCAAGACTCAGTCCATGGAAAAGGGGATGCCGATCCCCGTGGTGATCACGGTCTATAATGATCGTTCCTTTACCTTTATCACCAAAACGCCACCGGCATCCGTGCTGTTGAAGAAGGCTGCAGGGCTCGCCAAAGGCAGCGCCACCCCGAATAGCGTCAAGGTTGGTAAGGTGAATCGCGAGCAGCTTGAAGAGATCGCCAAGACCAAGATGCCCGATCTGACCGCAGCGGATATGGATGCGGCCGTGCGTACCATCGCCGGTAGTGCCCGTGCGATGGGTCTTGATGTGGAGGGGGTCTAACTCATGGCAAAGTTAAGCAAGCGCGCGAAGATGATTCGTGAGAAGGTCGAGGCCGGCAGGCTCTATGCTGCAGATGAGGCGTTCTCCCTGCTGCAAGAGGTCTCCTCGGTCAAGTTTAAAGAGGCCGTCGATGTCAGCGTCAATCTGGGTGTCGATCCGCGTAAGTCCGACCAGGTAGTGCGTGGTTCCACAGTGTTGCCCCATGGTACCGGTAAGACAGTGCGGGTTGCTGTATTTACCCAGGGCGCCAATGCAGATGCCGCCAAAGAGGCGGGCGCCGATATTGTCGGTATGGAAGACCTGGCAGAGCAGATTAAGGGCGGCATGATGGATTTCGATGTGGTGGTGGCCAGTCCCGACGCGATGCGCGTGGTCGGTCAGTTGGGTCAGATCCTCGGTCCGCGCGGTCTGATGCCAAACCCGAAGGTTGGAACCGTGACCCCCAATGTTGCTGAGGCTGTGAACAATGCCAAGGCGGGTCAGGTGCGTTACCGCACCGATAAAGCGGGAATCATCCACTGCACGATCGGCAAGGTAGATTTTGATGGCGATAAGCTGAAGCAGAACCTTGAGGCACTGCTGGGTGACTTGGTGAAAGCTAAGCCAAGCGCCGCCAAGGGTGTCTACATGAAGAAGATTACCGTCTCCTCGACCATGGGTCCGGGGGTGACGGTGGACCAGGCCAGTCTGACTTTCTAATTGGTTTGGCGGGGCGTTCGCAGTGCGGACGCCTCACAGCAAGCTTTGGGGTGCCGCGAAAGCGGTGCCGTCAAAGACCGCAGGTGTGCCGCAAGGTGCTTAATCAAAGCCTGCGCAGGCGGAGCACCCCGAATCAGGATTTCTCCTGATGACGGTGCGCGTTTAAGTGCGATGTGTTAAGCATCGTTTATGTGTAAACAGGAGCGGTTAGCCGCTCCTAGTTGTCAGGAGGTGACGACTTTGGCACTCAATCTCGAGCAGAAAAAAGTCATCGTCGCCGAGGTCAATGACGTAGCAAACAGTGCCTTGTCCGCTGTTGCCGCAGAGTACCGGGGCCTGACCGTCGAAGAGATGACCGAGTTGCGCAAACAGGCGCGCGACAATGGTGTTTACCTTCGCGTGGTCAAGAACAGTCTCGCAAAGCGTGCAGTGGAAGGTACCGAATTCGAATGCATGCAGGAAGGTCTGACGGGTCCGTTAGTCCTTGCCTTCTCGCAGGAGGATCCGGGTGCTGCAGCTCGCGTCATTAAGGACTTTGCCAAGGAGCATGCGCGTCTTGAGGTGAAGCTGGTTTCCATCGGTGGTCAGTTGTTGGCTGCCTCTGAGCTGGAGACCCTCGCCAAGATGCCGACCTACGACCAGGCTATCAGCATGCTGATGGCGGTCATGAAGGCTCCGGTAGAGAAGCTGGCCCGCACCATGAAAGAGGTGCCCGGCAAGCTGGTCCGGACTGTTGCGGCAATCAAGGACGCCAAAGAGGCGGCCTGATCGACTTATCGTTATTACAACTTTTGTGCTATTCAATTTTAGGAGTTAACCAATGGCCGTTTCTAAAGAAGAGATCCTAGAGGCTATTGCCGAGATGTCCGTGATGGACGTCGTTTCGCTGATCGAAGCGATGGAAGAGAAGTTCGGCGTGACTGCTGCTGCCGCTGTTGCAGCTGCCCCCGCTGCAGCTGGTGAAGCTGCCGCAGCCGAAGAGAAGACCGAGTTCGACGTGGTGCTGACCGACTTCGGCGGCAACAAAATCGCTGTGATCAAGGCTGTGCGTGCTATGACCGGTCTGGGTCTGAAGGAAGCAAAAGCAGCTGTAGAAGGCGTGCCTACCACGCTGAAGGAAGCCGTCTCCAAGGAGGAGGCTGAAGAAGCAGTTAAGCAGATTGAAGAGGCAGGCGCCACGGCAGAGATTAAATAATTCTGCTTGTATTAGTCTGCAACGAGCCGGGCAAGGGCTGGTGGTGTAATGCCACCGGCCTTTTCCCGCTTGTCGGCGTGATCCTCAACGCAGGGTCGACAGGAAGTCAAACAGGCGAATGCCAATATGAGCTCAGTCGGATCATGAGCCCGGTATCGCATCATTCATTTAGCCTAAGACACTGAGGGCGGCAGCATGGCCTATTCTTTCACCGAGAAAAAGCGTATCCGCAAAGACTTCGGTAAGCGCACTAGTATTCTCGACGTCCCGTTTCTGCTTGCGACGCAGATCGAATCCTTCCGTGACTTTCTCCAGCAGGGTGTACCGCTGGAAAAGCGTAAGGATGTTGGCTTGCATGCCGCTTTTAAATCAGTATTACCGATTGTCAGTTACTCTGGCAATGCAGTGCTGGAGTATGTGAACTACCGTTTGGGTGAGCCGGTCTTCGATGTCCGCGAGTGTCAACTGCGCGGCACCACCTATGCTGCCCCTCTTCGGGTTCTGGTTCGGCTGGTGATCTACGATAAGGAGGCGCCGGCGGGTTCCAATGTGGTCAAGGATATCCGCGAGCAAGAGGTCTACATGGGTGAAATGCCCCTGATGACCGACACGGGTACCTTTGTCATCAACGGAACCGAGCGGGTTATCGTCTCCCAGTTGCATCGTTCCCCGGGTGTCTTCTTCGACCATGACAAGGGCAAGACCCACTCCTCGGGCAAGCTGCTGTTTTCCGCGCGGGTGATTCCCTACCGTGGCTCCTGGCTCGACTTCGAGTTCGATCCAAAGGATAACGTGTTTGTGCGCATCGATCGCCGTCGCAAGCTGCCTGCGACTGTTCTGTTGCGCGCGCTCGGTTACGATACCGAGCAGATACTCGGGATGTTTTTCGAGACCGACACCTTCAGCCTGACCAAGCGCACAGTGAAAGTTAATCTGGTGCCCGAACGGCTGCGCGGTGAGACTGTCTCCTTCGACATCAAGGTGGGTGATGAGGTCATCGTGGAAGCGGGGCGTCGTATCACTGCACGTCATATCCGCCAGCTAGATAAGGCTGGTGTCAGCAAGCTCGATGTGACTCGCGAATACATGGTCGGGCGCACCCTGGCCCATAATGTGGTCGACAAGGAGACAGGTGAGCTGCTTGCCGACGCCAATACTGAGATCACCGATGAGATGATGGATCTGCTGGTCGAGAAGGGCGTGAAGAAGATCCAGACCATCTTCACCAACGACCTCGATCACGGCCCTTTCATCTCCGATACTTTGCGTATCGATTCCACCAGTAACGAACTGGAGGCACAGGTGGAGATCTACCGGATGATGCGTCCGGGTGAGCCGCCGACCAAAGAGGCGGCGCAGAATCTGTTCAATAATCTCTTTTTCACTGCCGAACGCTACGATCTCTCCGCAGTAGGCCGCATGAAATTTAACCGTCGCCTGGGCCGCGAGGAGTCGGTGGGTGAAGGCGTGTTGTCGAAAGAAGATATCAGCGATGTGCTGAAGGAGCTGATCAACATCCGCAACGGTAATGGTGTGGTGGATGACATTGATCACCTCGGCAACCGCCGTATTCGTTGTGTTGGCGAGATGGCGGAGAACCAGTTTCGTGTTGGCCTGGTGCGCGTTGAACGTGCAGTCAAGGAGCGCCTGACCCAGGCGGAGTCGGAAGGCTTGATGCCGCAGGAGCTGATCAATGCCAAGCCGGTCTCGGCAGCGGTCAAAGAGTTCTTCGGTTCCAGCCAGCTCTCCCAGTTTATGGACCAGAATAACCCGCTCTCCGAGGTCACCCACAAAAGGCGTGTCTCGGCACTGGGTCCGGGCGGCTTGGCCCGCGAGCGTGCCGGCTTCGAAGTTCGCGACGTGCACCCGACCCACTACGGCCGAGTCTGCCCGATCGAGACCCCGGAAGGCCCCAACATCGGTTTGATCAACTCGTTGGCGGTCTATGCCCGAACCAATAAATACGGTTTTCTCGAGACCCCTTACCGCAAGGTGGTGGGCGGCAAGGTGACTGATCAGATCGACTATCTCTCGGCTATCGAAGAGGGGCGTTATGTCATCGCTCAGGCCAGCGCATCGACCGATGCAGAGGGCAATCTGACCGATGATTTGGTCTCTTCCCGTCATCAGAATGAGTTCACCCTCTCCGTTGCGGACAAGGTGCAGTACATCGACGTCTCGCCCAAGCAGATCGTCTCGGTGGCGGCCTCGATGATTCCGTTTCTGGAGCACGATGATGCCAACCGCGCCTTGATGGGGTCCAACATGCAGCGCCAGGCGGTGCCGACCCTGCGTGCAGAAAAGCCCTTGGTGGGTACCGGTATGGAGCGCACTGTGGCGGTTGATTCCGGTGTGACCGTGGTGGCCAAGCGTGGCGGTGAGATTGAGACTGTCGATGCAGCGCGCATCGTGGTGCGGGTCAATGATGACGAGACTGAGGCGGGTGAGTCGGGTGTCGACATTTACAACCTTACCAAGTACACCCGCTCCAACCAGAACACCTGCATCAACCAACGGCCATTGGTGAAAGTGGGCAACACGATCGCCCGCGGTGACGTGTTGGCCGACGGCCCCTCCACCGACATGGGCGAGCTGGCTCTGGGCCAGAACCTGCGCGTCGCCTTCATGCCCTGGAACGGCTACAACTTCGAGGACTCGATCTTGATCTCCGAGCGGGTTGTCGAAGAGGATCGCTTTACCTCGATCCATATTGAAGAGCTCACCTGCATGGCCCGCGACACCAAACTGGGCCCGGAGGAGATCACTGGTGATATCCCCAATGTGGGCGAGGCGGCACTCTCCAAGCTGGATGAGTCGGGCATCGTCTACATCGGCGCCGAGGTGAAAGAGGGTGACATCCTGGTCGGCAAGGTCACGCCCAAGGGCGAGAGCCAGCTGACCCCGGAAGAGAAGCTGTTGCGGGCGATCTTTGGCGAGAAGGCCTCAGACGTGAAGGACACCTCCCTGCGCGTCTCTTCCGGCGTGGTTGGTACGGTTATCGATGTGCAGGTCTTCACCCGTGACGGAGTGGAGAAGGACGCCCGCGCCCTGTCTATCGAAGAGATGGAAATGGCGAGTGTGCGCAAGGATCTTGACGACCAGCTGCGTATCATGGAGGAGGATACCTTCCAGCGTGTTGAGCGGATGCTGCTTGGCAAGATCGCCGAGGGTGGCCCGAACCAGCTCAAGGCGGGGGCCAAGGTCACCAAGTCCTACCTCGCTGATCTGGATCGCGATAAGTGGTTGGAGATCCGTCTGCGCAATGAAGAGGCGGTGGCGCAGCTTGAAGCGATCGCAGAACAGATCAAGGCGCAGCGTGAGCTGTTCCGTGAAAAATTCGAGGAGAAGAAGCGCAAGCTCACTTCCGGCGATGATCTCGCTCCCGGCGTGCTGAAGATGGTCAAGGTCTATGTGGCACTGAAGCGCCGCATTCAGCCCGGTGACAAGATGGCGGGGCGCCATGGTAACAAGGGTGTTATCTCTAACGTGGTGCCGGTGGAGGATATGCCGTTCGATGAGCACGGCGAGCCGGTCGATATCGTGCTCAATCCGCTGGGTGTGCCCTCGCGCATGAACGTTGGTCAGGTGCTGGAGACCCATCTCGGCTTCGCCGCCAAAGGGGTCGGGCGCAAGATCGGCGCGATGCTGCAGGCCCAGGCGAAGGTCGCCGAGCTGCGTGAGTTCCTCGATAAGGTCTACAACACCAGCGGCAAGCGTGAAGATCTCGACTCCCTCACCGATGAAGAGGTGGTGACGCTATGTGGCAACCTCCGCGAAGGCGTGCCGATGGCCACACCGGTCTTCGATGGTGCCCACGAGTCTGAGATCCACCACATGCTGGAGCTGGGCGGACTGCCGCAGAGCGGTCAGCTGACCCTGTTCGATGGTCGTACCGGCGACGCCTTCGAGCGTCAGGTCACGGTTGGTTACATGTACATGCTGAAGCTCAACCATCTGGTGGACGACAAGATGCATGCCCGCTCCACTGGTCCCTACAGCCTGGTTACTCAGCAGCCGCTGGGTGGTAAGGCGCAGTTCGGTGGTCAGCGCTTCGGTGAGATGGAGGTTTGGGCGTTGGAAGCCTATGGCGCCGCCTACACCCTGCAAGAGATGCTCACGGTCAAGTCCGACGACGTCAATGGCCGTACCCGCATGTATAAGAATATTGTCGACGGCAATCATCAGATGGAAGCGGGAATGCCGGAATCGTTCAATGTGTTGGTCAAGGAGATCCGCTCCCTCGCCATTAACATTGAACTGGAACAGGACTAATACGGAGTCACTACCTTGAAAGATCTTCTGAACATTCTGAAGCAGCAGGGGCAGACTGAGGAATTCGATGCAATTCGCATCGGTTTGGCCTCCCCTGACATGATCCGGTCCTGGTCCTATGGCGAAGTAAAGAAGCCAGAGACCATCAACTACCGCACCTTCAAGCCGGAGCGCGATGGCCTGTTTTGCGCCAAGATTTTCGGCCCGGTGAGTGACTATGAGTGCCTGTGCGGCAAGTACAAGCGTCTCAAGCACCGTGGCGTGGTGTGTGAGAAGTGCGGCGTTGAAGTGACCCTGGCCAAGGTGCGCCGCGAGCGCATGGGCCACATCGAGCTGGCCAGTCCGGTGGCGCACATCTGGTTCCTCAAGTCGTTGCCGTCGCGTATCGGCCTGCTGATGGACATGACGCTACGCGATATCGAGCGGGTGCTCTACTTTGAGTCGTTCGTCGTGGTTGACCCCGGCATGACGCCGCTGGAGCGCAGTCAGCTGCTAACCGATGAGCAGTATCTGGAGGCGCTTGAGGAGAACGGCGATGAATTTGATGCGCGCATGGGCGCCGAGGCGGTCTATGAGCTGCTCAAGACCATCGACATCCCGGAGGAGATCAAGCGTCTGCGGGAGGATATCGAGGGCACCAATTCCGAGACCAAGATCAAGAAGTTTACCAAGCGGCTGAAGCTGCTGGAGTCGCTCAATCAGTCTGGCAATCGCCCCGAGTGGATGGTGATGACCGTGCTGCCAGTGTTGCCGCCGGAGCTGCGTCCGCTGGTGCCGCTGGATGGTGGTCGGTTTGCCACCTCCGATCTAAACGATCTCTACCGTCGGGTGATCAACCGCAACAATCGTCTGAAGCGGCTGCTTGATCTGAATGCCCCCGATATCATCGTGCGCAACGAGAAGCGCATGTTGCAGGAGTCGGTGGATGCGCTGCTCGACAACGGTCGCCGCGGACGCGCCATTACCGGCACCAACCGCCGTCCGCTGAAGTCGCTGGCCGACATGATCAAGGGCAAGCAGGGGCGCTTTCGTCAGAATCTGTTGGGTAAACGTGTCGACTATTCCGGGCGTTCGGTCATCGTGGTCGGCCCGACCCTCAAGCTGCATCAGTGCGGCCTGCCGAAGAAGATGGCGCTGGAACTATTCAAGCCGTTTATCTTCTCCAAGCTGCAGCTGCGTGGCCTGGCTACCACCATCAAGGCAGCGAAGAAGCTGGTAGAGCGCGGCACCACCGAGGTCTGGGATATCCTCGAAGAGGTGATCCGCGAGCACCCGGTGATGCTTAATCGCGCACCAACCTTGCACCGTCTCGGCATCCAGGCGTTTGAGCCGGTGCTGGTGGAGGGTAAGGCGATCAACCTGCATCCGCTGGTTTGTACCGCCTTCAATGCTGACTTCGATGGCGACCAGATGGCGGTGCATGTGCCACTCTCGCTGGAGGCGCAGCTCGAGGCGCGCAGCCTGATGATGGCGACCAACAACATCCTCTCTCCGGCCAACGGCGACCCGATCATCGTGCCTTCTCAGGACGTGGTACTGGGGCTCTACTTCATGACCCGCGAGCGGGTCAACGCCAAGGGCGAGGGCATGGCCTTCGCCGATATCGAAGAGGCCAAGCGTGCCTACGATGCTGGTCAGGCCGACCTGCAGGCGCGGGTCAAGGTGCGTATCCGTGAGGTCGAGATCGGCGAGGATGGCAGTCGTCGTGAAAAATATTCGATCGTCGATAGCACGGTTGGTCGGGCTATCGTATTTGAGATCGTGCCCGACGGGCTGCCCTTCTCGCTGGTGGATCAGCCGATGGGTAAGAAGGCGATCTCTAACCTGATCAATGCCTCCTATCGTCGCCTCGGTCTGAAAGACACCGTGGTGTTCGCCGACCAGTTGATGTACATGGGTTTCCGTTTCGCAACTCGGGCCGCGGTCTCTTTCTGCGCCAATGATATGGTGGTGCCGGAGGAGAAGAGCGAGATCCTGGCGCGGGCGGAGGAGGAGGTCAAGGAGATCGAGAATCAGTACATCTCCGGTCTGGTGACCAACGGCGAGCGCTACAACAAGGTGGTGGATATCTGGTCCCACACCAATGACCAGGTGGCCAAGGCGATGATGGCCAAGCTCGGCAAGCGGAAGGTCACCGATCATGAGGGCAACGAGGTTGAGCAGGACTCCTTCAACTCGGTCTACATGATGGCGGACTCTGGCGCGCGTGGTTCCGCTGCCCAGATTCGCCAGCTGGCGGGTATGCGAGGCCTGATGGCCAAGCCCGACGGCTCGATCATTGAGACGCCGATCACCGCCAACTTCCGTGAGGGGCTCGACGTACTGCAGTACTTCATCTCCACCCATGGCGCACGTAAGGGTCTGGCCGACACCGCGCTGAAGACGGCTAACTCCGGTTACCTGACGCGTCGACTGGTCGATGTGGCGCAGGACATGGTGGTGTTGGAGGAAGATTGCGGCACCGAAGAGGGGCTGGTGATGCAGCCGATCATCGAAGGCGGTGATGTGGTCGAACCGTTGCGCGAGCGTATCCTCGGACGCGTAACCGCCGTCGATCTCTACCGCCCCGGCAGCGATGAGCTGGTCTGCGAAGCCGGCACACTGCTCGATGAGGAGTGGGTTGATACCCTGGAGCGGGTTGGTATTGACCAGGTAGTGGTGCGTTCTGCCATCACCTGCAAGGCCCGGGTCGGTGTCTGTGCCCAGTGTTATGGTCGAGATCTGGCGCGAGGTCACCGGGTGAATCAGGGTGAGGCGGTTGGTGTTATCGCTGCCCAGTCGATCGGCGAGCCCGGCACCCAGCTAACCATGCGTACCTTCCATATCGGTGGCGCCGCGTCACGTTCTGCGGCAGTCAACAATGTTCAGGTGAAGACCGGCGGTACTGTACGGCTGCACAACATCAAGACGGTCAAGCATGCGGCAGGGCACTTGGTGGCGACATCACGCTCCGGTGAGCTGACCGTGGTTGATGAGGTAGGGCGTGAGCGCGAGCGCTACAAGGTGCCCTACGGTGCAACCCTGCAGGTGGCCGACGAGTCGCCGGTGGAAGGCGGTCAGATCGTCGCCAACTGGGATCCGCATACTCACCCGGTTATTACCGAGGTGGAGGGCACCCTGGTGTTTGTCGACTTCGTCGACGGCGTCACCGTGCAGAGTCAGGTGGACGATGTCACGGGCCTTAGCTCGCTGGTGGTCATAGATCCAAAGCAGCGGCCTGCGGCGGGCAAGGATATCCGTCCGATGGTGAAACTGGTTGATGCCGAAGGCAATGACCTGAATATCGCTGGCACCGACATCCCTGCCCACTACTTTCTGCCGTCTGAGGCGATTATCGGTGTGCAGGATGGTGCCGCAGTGGGCGTTGGTGACGTGTTGGCGCGTATTCCCGCAGGAGTCATCCAAGACCCGTGATATCACGGGTGGTTTGCCGCGTGTTGCAGATCTGTTCGAGGCGCGCAAGCCGAAGGATCAGGCGATCCTCGCCGAAGCTACCGGTACCGTCAGTTTTGGTAAGGACACCAAGGGCAAGCAGCGTTTGGTGGTGACCGATTCGGAAGGCGAACAGCATGAAGAGCTGATTCCGAAATGGCGGCACGTCAACGTGTTTGAAGGTGAGCATGTGGTGAAGGGCGATGTGATCTCCGACGGCGAGCTCAATTCGCACGACATCCTGCGCTTGAAGGGCGTAACTGACCTTGCCGAATATCTGGTCAAGGAGATTCAGGACGTCTACCGGCTGCAGGGCGTGAAGATCAACGACAAGCACATCGAAGTGATCATCCGCCAGATGCTGCGTAAGGTCGAGGTCGTCAGTTCGGGCGACAGCAAATACCTCAAGGGCGAGCAGGTGGAAAAGGCTTCTCTGTTGGAGGAGGCGGAGCAGCTGCGTAAAGATGGCAAGCATCCAGCGCTCTATGAGCCGCTCCTGCTGGGCATCACCAAGGCTTCGCTGGCAACCGAGTCCTTCATCTCGGCGGCCTCCTTCCAGGAGACCACGCGAGTGCTGACTGAGGCGGCGGTGCGTGGCTCCAGCGATAGCCTTAATGGGCTTAAGGAGAACGTCATTGTTGGTCGTTTGATTCCGGCAGGTACCGGCCTCTCCTATCACAAGGATCGCCGTCGTAAGCGGATGGAGGCGACGATGGAGGAGGAGAGTAAGCCTGAGCTGGTGGTGGAAGAGGTGGAGCAGGCCTTTAAGGAGGCGCTGAACACCCCGGAAGTGGAGTAATCAGCACCTCTTTTGGCCGGCTTGAGCAGGCTTTCTTTGCTGAAGCTTGACAAGCGTGCTAACGGTGCATAGAATGCGCCGTCTTTGTGACAGGTCGGCCTCTGCCGGCCTGTCGCTTCTGACGCGCTAACTCATCGCGGATGCGGTGGTTGGGGCGAAGTTAATTGCCAGAGAATTCGATCGTTCCGGTGCTGTGAATGCGGCCGGTGGGTGTCGGCTTCTCCTTTGTTTTTGTGATATGCAAGTGTCAACGTCCTTGGAGACGGAGTAGATGGCGACGATTAACCAGCTGGTGCGTAAGCCCAGAAAACGGAAAGTCCAGAAGAGTAATGTGCCGGCCCTGGAGGCGTGTCCGCAGCGCCGTGGTGTGTGTACGCGTGTTTATACCACTACGCCAAAAAAGCCGAACTCGGCGTTGCGTAAGGTGGCTCGCGTACGCCTCACCAATGGCTACGAGGTAACTACCTACATCGGTGGTGAGGGTCACAACCTGCAGGAGCACTCGGTGGTGCTGATTCGTGGTGGTCGTGTTAAGGACCTTCCCGGTGTGCGTTATCACGTGGTGCGCGGCAGTCTCGATACCTCCGGTGTTGAGAGTCGACGTCAGGGTCGTTCCAAGTATGGTGCCAAGCGGCCCAAAAGCTAAACAGCTGAATTTTGAGTTGAGATAGAGCAATGCCAAGAAGACGAGTAGCAGCCAAGCGCGAGACCCTTCCTGATCCGAAGTTCGGAAGTGAACTGCTGGCGAAGTTCATCAACATGGTGATGGTTGATGGCAAGAAATCGGTCGCCGAGAAGATTCTCTACGGCGCGCTCGATCAGATGTCTGAGAAGCGTGGTGGTGAGCCTCTGGATGTGCTGGAGATGGCGCTGGAGAATGTTCGTCCTGCGGTTGAGGTTAAGTCCCGCCGCGTTGGTGGTGCGACCTATCAGGTTCCGGTGGAAGTGCGTCCGAGTCGACGTAATTCGCTGGCGATGCGTTGGCTGATCGATGCGGCACGCAAACGCTCTGAGAAGTCGATGGCTCGGCGTCTCGCGGGGGAGTTGGTGGATGCTTCTGAAAATAAGGGTGCCGCGGTGAAGAAGCGCGATGACACTCATCGTATGGCTGAGGCAAACAAGGCGTTCTCGCACTATCGCTGGTAAGCAGAACTTTTTCTGCTCGCTCTTTTACAAACAGGTCTTATTGTGGCACGGAAAACTCCAATCGAGCGTTATCGCAATATTGGCATCATGGCGCACATTGATGCTGGTAAGACGACGACGACCGAGCGCGTCCTATACTACACCGGTGTTTCGCACAAGATCGGTGAAGTGCATGATGGCGCGGCCACAATGGACTGGATGGAGCAGGAGCAGGAGCGCGGGATAACCATTACCTCTGCAGCCACTACCTGCTTCTGGCGCGGTATGGCTCGGCAGTTTGATGAGCACCGCATTAACATTATTGATACCCCTGGGCACGTTGATTTTACCATTGAGGTGGAGCGCTCTTTAAGGGTGCTGGACGGCGCGGTGTTTGTGCTCTGCGCGGTCGGTGGGGTGGAGCCGCAGTCAGAGACGGTCTGGCGGCAGGCGAATAAATACCACGTACCCCGGATGGCGTTCGTCAACAAGATGGATCGCATGGGGGCAGACTTCTTTCGTGTCGTCGGGCAGCTTGGAAAGCGTCTTGGCGCGAATCCGGTGCCGATCCAGGTGCCGATCGGGGCGGAAGAGGGCTTCGAAGGTCTGGTCGACCTGATCAAGATGAAGTCGATCGTCTGGAGCGAGGATAACATGGGTGTGGATTTCACCTATGCGGCGATTCCGGATGATCTCATCGATACCTGCAATGAGTGTCGCGAGCGGATGGTTGAGGCGGCTGCCGAGGCCAACGAAGAGTTGACGGAGAGATACCTGGAGCAGGGTGATCTCTCTGAAGCGGATGTCATTGAAGGGCTGCGACTGCGCACCCTAAGTCTGGAGATCGTTCCAGTCACGCTGGGGTCCGCATTCAAGAACAAAGGTGTTCAGGCGGTGCTCGATAAAGTAATCGAGTTGATGCCCTCGCCGCTCGACGTGCCAGCCATTCGTGGCGTGTTGGATGATGGCGAGACCGAGGAAGAGCGCCACGCATCGGATGATGAGCCGTTTGCGGCGCTGGCCTTCAAAATTGCAACCGATCCCTTTGTTGGATCGCTGACCTTTTTCCGGGTCTATTCTGGGGTGCTGAAGTCTGGTGATAGTGTCTTCAATCCGGTAAAGGGAAAGAAGGAACGCATCGGCCGCATCCTGCAGATGCACGCCAACTCCCGTGAGGAGATAAAAGAGGTGCGCGCCGGCGATATTGCGGCAGCAGTCGGCCTCAAGCAGGTTACCACGGGCGATACCCTGTGTGATCTCAAGCAGGTGGTCACTCTCGAGCGCATGGAATTTCCTGAACCGGTGATCGCGGTGGCCGTGGAGCCCCGCACCAAGGCAGACCAAGAGAAAATGGGTGTCGCGCTGTCGAAGCTGGCGCAGGAAGATCCCTCGTTTCGCGTCTCCACTGATGAAGAGTCGGGCCAGACGATTATTGCCGGGATGGGTGAGCTGCACCTCGATATCATCGTCGATCGCATGAAGCGCGAGTTCAAGGTCGAAGCGAATGTTGGTGCGCCGCAGGTCGCTTATCGCGAAACCATTCGCAGTGCGGTCGAGCAGGAGGGCAAGTTCGTGCGGCAGTCGGGCGGACGTGGGCAATATGGTCATGTCTATCTGCGTGTCGAGCCGCGTGAGTCTGGTGCTGGCTACGAGTTTGTAAACGAGATCGTCGGTGGTTCGGTGCCGCGTGAATACATTCCGGCCGTCGATAAAGGCGTGCAAGAGGCGATGGAGAATGGTGTAATAGCCGGCTATCCGATGGTCGACATCAAAGTCACCTTGTATGACGGATCCTACCACGACGTTGACTCCAGCGAGATGGCGTTTAAGATTGCCGGCTCGATGTGCCTGCGTGAGGCGGTGCAAAATGCCAAGCCTGTACTGCTAGAGCCTGTCATGCAGGTCGAGGTGGTGACGCCGGAAGAGTACATGGGTGATGTGATGGGCGATCTCAATAGTCGTCGTGGCATCGTTCATGGCATGGAGGATGGGGGCGCCGGCAAACAGATCAAGGCCGAGGTGCCGTTGGGCGAGATGTTCGGTTATGCGACCGACCTGCGCTCAGCCACCCAGGGGCGGGCGACCTACAGTATGGAATTCGCCAAGTATGCAGAGGTGCCGGCTAACGTCGCCGACGCCGTGATTAAGAAACAGTAACCGGGTATAGGGGTAAGAACTG
>NZ_AFOC01000089.1:0-15300 GCF_000224455.1 endosymbiont of Riftia pachyptila (vent Ph05) | reverse complement strand
CAGCGCTCAGCCAAAGCGTGTTGCCCTGATCAGTGATGGCCGTGGCGCTGGCGCGCCGCTCGACTACGCAATCGATACCTGCCTGCAGCAAGGAGCGCAGATCGATCTGCTGCTGCATGGAGAGATCGAACAGAGCCGCATCAACGAGCTGGAAGAGCAGCTGCGCCAAGCTGGCGTTATCAGCCGCACCCTCCCGCTCGGTTCCGACGTCACCACCGGAATCCTCGAATATATCTGCAATCACCCTTCACTGCTGTTCCTGGTGGGAATACCTGACGACACCAGCGTCCGAGTACTGGTTGAAGAGGTGATCCCGCATCACGGCGGGCAGATCCCGGTGCCGCTGGTACTGATCGAAGACCGCAGACCAGAAGTGAGCTATCAGCGCTCCGCCGCCTAAATTTCACCATCGACCCGGCCGACCGGTGCCGGGCAGATAATCCAGACAACAACACTATTTGCTCCATATCAAGAGGAGAGAGATGAACAAACTTGCAGATGAAGAACAGACGATTGCCGCCCCCGGCATTCTGTCGCCAAAACAGATCATAGCCGCCGCCATCTTCCTGGCCGGCGCCCTGCTACTCGCCTGGGCGGTGCCGAGCGTCGAGATCGCCTGGGTCGGCGCGATCCTGATGCTGACCATCTACCTGTTCGCCTTCGAGGTGGTAGGCGTCGATGTGGCAGCAATCACCGTGATGGTGCTGCTCGGACTAACCAGTTTGCTGGCGCCCTACATGGGACTGGATCAGGGACTGGTGGATACCAAGCATCTGTTCGACGGCTTCTCCTCCAACGCAGTGATCTCGATCATCGCGGTGATGATCATCGGCGCCGGTCTCGACAAGACCGGCATCATGAGCAAGGTGGCAGCCTTCATCCTAAATGTCGGCGGCACCACCGAGACGCGCATCATCCCGATCATCTCCGCCACCGTCGGCATCATCTCCTCGTTCATGCAGAATGTCGGCGCCGCAGCGCTGTTCCTGCCGGTGGTAGCGCGCATCTCGGCCCGCTCCGGCCTGCCAATGTCACGCCTGCTGATGCCAATGGGCTTCTGCGCAATCCTCGGCGGCACCGTGACCATGGTCGGTTCCAGCCCGCTGATCCTGCTCAACGACCTGATTCTCACCTCTAACCAGGCTCTGCCCGCGGAGCAGCAGATGGAGACTTGGGGCCTGTTCTCGGTGACCCCTGTCGGCCTGGTGCTGGTGGCCACCGGCATTCTTTACTTTGTCCTGGCCGGCCGATTCGTTCTGCCTACAACCAAGAGCGATAACGAGAGCAGCACCAGCGGCTCCGATCCAATGCAGTATTTCCAGGAGATATATGGCGTGGACTTCGCCCTCTCCGAAGTGGTGGTGACCAATAACAGCAGTCTGATCGGCCACAAACTGGATGATGTAGAGACCGCCTATCGGGTGCGCGTCATCGCCAGCAAACGCTCCGGCGAGGAGAGCCGCATCGGCGCCGGCACCCTGGCCCGTGACACCGAATTTGTCGCCGGCATGGTGCTGGGCGTAGTGGCCGACCCACAGGCCCTGGCCCACTTTGCCGAGAAGTATGGCCTGAAGCAGCGCAGCGAGCTGCGCACCTTCGCCGAGTCGCTGGCCGCCACCAAGGCCGGTATCGCTGAGGTAGTCATCCCGCCGGGCTCCAACCTGGTCGGCAAAAGCGCCCGCGACGTCTGGCTGCGCAAAACCTACGGCCTGGCCATGATTGCTCTGCACCGCAACGGCGAGACGATGCGCGAGGGCGAAGACATCCGCAACACGCCCTTTCAGGCTGGCGACACCCTGGTAGTACACACCCCCTGGGATGTCCTGGCCCGCATCGAAAAAGACCGCAACTTTGTGGTGGTGACCACCGAATTCCCGCATGAGGAGCTGCGTCCAAACAAGGTCGGGGCAGCTGGCATCTTCTTCGGCATCGCCCTGTTCATGGTGCTGTTCACCGACATCCGCCTCTCGGTGGCCCTGCTCACCGGCGCCATGGGGATGGTGCTCTCCGGCGTGCTGAAGATCGAGGAAGCCTATGAGGCAGTGAGCTGGAAGACCGTATTCCTGCTCGCTTCACTGATCCCCCTACGGCCTGGCGGTGGAGACCTCCGGCACCGCCAAATGGATCGCCGATCAGGTGCTCTCAGTGGTGGGCGACATGCCGATCTGGGTGATCCAGGGCTCGGTGGCAGCACTCGCCACCTTCTTCACCCTGGTGATGTCCAACGTCGGCGCCACCGTGCTGCTGGTGCCGCTGGCGGTCAACATCGCCATTGGCGCCGGTGCCAACCCCGCGGTATTTGCCTTGACCGTGGCGATCGCTACCTCAAACTCCTTCCTCATCCCCACCCACCAGGTCAACGCCTTGATTATGGGGCCGGGTGGCTACCGGGTGCCCGACTTCATGAAGGCCGGCGGCATCATGACGGTGCTGTTTCTGGTGGTGATGATGGTAATGATGAACCTTGTTTTCTAAGGCAGCTTGATAATGGAATCTCATATTCTTACGGAGGCCCTAATCTGGAATAACCAGATGGCTATTTCAGGGGCCATACTCGCCGCAACTTTTGTCGGCATCTTCACCGAGGGCGTGCACGGCTTTCACCGCACCAAGTTTGCCATGGGCGGTGCTGCATTAATGGTTTTAGCAGGTCAGCTCATGGGTTTTTACGACCCTGAGAGAGCGCTGCATGCTATCGACTGGAATGTGGTGTTTTTGCTTGGGGCAATGATGACCATCGTGTCGATCATGATCCCAACGGGTGGCTTCCAAGCACTCGCCTATCGTATTGCTGATATCAGCAAGGGGCGTCAGTTTCTCTTACTGGCGTTGCTGGGAACAGCGGTTACCGTCATCTCCCTGTTGCTGGACAATGTCACTACGGTGGTCATCTTCGGCCCGCTGATCATACTGATCAGCCAAGCGCTCAAGGTGAGTCCGGTGCCCTATCTGCTGGCAGCCGCGCTGCTGTCAGACACTGGCGGTGTTGCCACACTAGTCGGCGACCCACCTAACCTGATGATCGGCTCAGCCGCCCATATCGACTTCAATACTTTTTTTATTCACATGGGCGGGCTAGTTCTTGTGGCCTGGCTGACCATTTTGGTGGCGCAGAAATGGCTGTTTGCGAAAGAACTCAAAGCAGAAACCACCCGGCCTGACTTTTCCAAGCTGGAAGAACTGGCAGACCCTCAGACCTGGTACGCCGCCTTGGGCGTACTTGCGGTAATGGTTGTCCTATTTATCGTCCACCACGCGCTGCATTGGGAACCCTGGGTGGTAGCTGTTTTAGGTCTGACCGTCCTGTTGTTCATTGGCAGAAAGGTCGATATGGATAGCTCGCTTCAGGATGTGGAGATGAGTCTGTTGATGTTCTTTGCCTCCCTGTTCGTGCTGGTGGGTGGCGTAGAAAACAGCCACTTTCTTGAGTATCTGGGGCAGTTTATCCGTCCATTTGTTGAGTCGGACCTGTTGCTGGCATCCATTATGCTGATGTGGGCTGCGGCCATCCTTTCTGCAATGATCGATAACATCCCGTTTACCGCCGCCATGATTCCGATCCTTCTCGGCATGGAATCCCAGGGCATCAATGTTGCGCCCCTGTGGTGGTCTCTGGCCGTTGGCGTCGGCATGGGCGGTAATGGCACCCATCTGGGCTCCACCGCCAATGTCTTTATCGTGACCATTTCTGAACGTCTTGCGAAAGAGACGGGGGATGACAGCCTGCGCATCACCCCTGGGCTTTGGTTTCGCAAAGGCACACCCGCGATGCTGCTTACCTTGATTGCATCATCCATCATCATGTGGATTTTCTTTGATTTCTTCAGCACCCCACTTCACTGATCTGGCATTTTAGCCAGCCATCTTCGTGAAATAGCGGTCCATTCTATCGGCCAAGCCGGAGTCAAAACCAACTCCGGCTTGGCCCCTCTCTTAGAGCTGGACTTCACTCCAACCAATGCGCTTCGGCGCCTTCAGCGCATCCGGCAGCGCCTTCATCTTCTTCACCATGCCCGGTGAGAGCAGGTTGAAGTAGAGCTCGGCGCGCACGCTTTTTACGTTATCAGCCGTAATCCGATACTCCAGGGCCCGCCGTTCATAGGGCTGCAGGCGGGTGTTCTTCACCACCTGAGTGGCCATCGGTGGCATTGCCGGTTTGCCCTCCTTATCCGCCAGTGCGTAAACGAAAAAGGCCTGCGGGTCCTCCTTCATCGGATGTTTCTGAAAGTTCTGCCACAGTAGCTTGCCGTTGACATCAAATGCACTCAGCTTCAGGTACATATTGCGAAACGGTGCACCAGTAGGCACGTTGTGGGCGCTCTTGTTATGCAGCTGGACCTTCACTGCAAGCTGACCCGCCTCTGGCTCTACCTGCAGGTCCAACTTTACCGCGCGCTTCAACACACCGACGCTGTGACCACCCCCCATGCTGTGATCCGCCACCCCCTTGACCGAGGCCATGTGGCACGACTGGCAGCTCTCCTGGGTCGCGCTCTTGTCGTACTCATCACCGGTGGCGCAGAGCGGCACGCCATGCACATTCTGCATCTTGTCGTGGCAGCCCAGACACGCATTGGAGGTCTGTAGACTAGTATTGCCTTGCAGCGGCAGATCGAGCTCCGCAACCTCTTTCGCCGGCAGGTAGGCCCTTCCCTGATTATCACGCCCCAAATGGGGGTTCAGTTCACCCTCATCATCCAGCGCCTTGCGCAGGGCATCCGCAGCAGCCCCCTGCTCATGCACAAAGCCCATCGGCCCCTGTAGCTGGTCCGACACCTCATAGGCCTTCAGCCCCAGCACCGGCTTGCCATCGACAAACCCAGCCCCTTTGTTATGCACAAAGCTGTGGCAGGAGACGCAGCTCACCCCCTCGTTGTAGGCCGGCATGGCATCCAGTTCGGTGCTCGTGTCACGGGCCGCGTTGGGTGCATGGCAGTTGAGACAGACCGGAAAGTTGCCCTTCTTATCGGTCTGCCCCGGCTGGCTCGGGTCGCCGATCAGTTTTCGGTAGAGAGCGCCGTGAATCGGGTCTTTTAATGCGGTGCTGTTAGCGTGCATCGAGCCCTTCCACTGCTTGTAGATCGCCTTGTGGCAATCCTTGCAGCTCTCGGCGCTCAGCTGATTTAGCGGCACCTGTTTGCCATCCAGGGTAGCGGCTTGGGTCGGGATCGCTGCGCCCCCCATCACGAACAAGCTACCGATAGTCACTAATCTCCTGAGTTGAATCATACTGCTCTCTCTTCCGGGTTGTTGTGTGAGGGGGAGGATACTACAAGTGTGAACCAGGCCAGCTGATGATAATCATCAATGCTTTTGCGCTTGCGAGGTAGACTGGCTCAGGTACACTCCACCAAAATCGCTCTCAAGCTCTATAAAAACATCTGTGCTATATGCATGGAAAAAGACATGGCAATCCCCGCAGGGAGGATCAGATACCATGAGCTTCGATACCTACGACATTTTCTTCTCCGGCCAGATGATCAGCGGCCAGGACCCAGCTCGGGTGAAACGCCACATCGGCAAGATCTTCAAGCTCGAGGGCGAAAAGCTCGACCGCCTGTTTACCGGCAAGCCGATTCCCGTCAAGCGGGGGGTCGACATGGATACCGCGGTCAAATACCGGGTCGCATTTCGTGAAGCCGGCGCGCTGGTCGATATCCAGCCGGCGCAGAAACCGGCCGGCGATGCGCCGCCAGCCACACCGCACCGCACTCCGGCGCCCACTGCAACCGCCACAAAGCAACAGGCTGCAGAGAGCGCATCCGGCATGACCCTGGCGCCAGCCAACAGCGGCAGCCTGGAGGCGTTCGCGTTGCAGGGCGAAGCGGCGCCGCTCCCCGACACCAGTCACCTACAACTCGGTGCGGTGGGCAGCATCATCGATGAGACCGAAGCCGCACCGCCAGTCGAGATCGACACCCATGAGCTGAGCCTTGCGCCAGCCCAGCAGGGCAACCTGGATGAGTTCAATGAGATCGTGGTGCCGCCAGTGCTGCCCGATATCAGCCACCTGCAGATCGAAGAGCCGGAGAAGAAAGAGCAGGAGGAGTGAACTGGCAGAGGGCTCAGCCCGTCTTATTCATCGTGGATCGCGGAATCTGGCGAGCTCAGTCGCCCCAGTTTAGCAGGTCGCCTATTCCCTCAGTCTCATGATAGGAGAGGCCCGCCGCGATCTGACTTTCGCCGCCCTCTCCCACCAGGACCGCATCAAGGCTGCCAAACGGACGCTCGGCATGGAAGCGCAACGGAATGCGCCGCTCGTCAGCCGTCAGCCAGACCAGCAGAAACTTGTCGGATGGGCGTCCATCCGCCTCCAGACTGGTAAGACGCAATCGCCACAGATTGCCTCCTCCGGCAACCTCGCTAGCCACCTCCACCCGATAGCGCTTCAGCGCCTTGCCGGTAAACACCGGTAGTTCCAGCACCTCACCCGCTGTCAGCTCAACCCTGCGCAATCGCTGCAACAGGGAGTAGTAGTCGTAGGTCGCCGCTTGCAGATCCACCCGATTTGAAAGCACTGCCTGTTCGCCATCAGCCTGCCAGCCCTCCAACAGGTCGTCCAGCTGAAGCGGCAGCGGCTCACCAGCCGGCTCCGGCTCAGACATCTCAATACGCACAGCCTGCCGCCCCTGACGGTCGAACCAGAGCAGCTCCCGCTGGCGTTGGTCGGTGGTCAACTCCTCTTTCACCAGCAGCGCATCTTGGACCTGTGGATCGAACCAGCTCTGATATCGGTAGCGCAGCGGGTAGATCAACTCCGCCTTGCCATAGGCCGCTGTCGAAACCTGTAATAGGGCGGTGCGCACCGGCCTGCCATTCAGCAACTGTGGCTGAGCCGGCAGACGCAGTTCGGCATCGGCAATCGCCATCGGCATGAAGCCGGAGAGTATCCCCTGGTAAGAGATCTGATAGCGCCACAGCTCCGCCTGTTCGACAGCCAGCGCACTGTTGCCGAATAGCCAAAAGCAAAACGTGCCCAGCAGTGCGGTTTTGATTCCAGATTTGATCCCGCCCATTCTCTACTGACCTCTACTCTTGCACGATCAACTATACTGCCATGCAGGTTGGCATGTTTTTCGCAGCTTAGCCTCTGGAAACTGAACCCCAGATGAATCTGTCAATTACCCGACACCAGAGGAGTCCATAAGTATGGTAACCCCAATCCACCCCGACAAATCGGTCACCAACCCGAGCAACCGACAGATAGAGTCAAACCGCAACAGAACTGCGGGTGAGGCCAGGCATGCAGCTGCAGCCAGCGACGCCTCTCAGCCGAGCCGGCCCGACACTCAAGTGGATGTGGAAAAAGCGCGGCAGCTTTATGAGATGGAGCAGAGCCGGGTGGAACAGACATCTCCCCGGATTGAAACCCCGCAGCAGGCCCGCTCCACCCTCGAGCAGATCCTGGCACAATTGAAAGCGACACCGCAGCAAGCACTGCAGGCTCAGGGTGGAGTATCAGAGCAACTCGGCAATCTACTGGAGAGCGCGCCAGCCTAAGGTTTCTGAACGGCAGCCTCAAGGCTGTCGCTCTGATTCTGCTCCACATCCCCAATCAGGCGGGCGATCTCCTGATGCGGACCAATCACCACCAGCATATCCCCCGCATCGATCTTGTGATCCACCCCGCTGGTACTGAAGATCAGCCGCTCCCCCATCTCCAGATCGACCACCCCTATCAGAATCACATCGTAGCGCCGATGTAATTCGATCTGGCTCAGCGGCCGACCCGCGAGACAGGAGCCTGCCGGGATCTTGATCTCAGCAATGTCCATATACTTGCCGAAGAGGGTGCGATCGAGCATCTCCACAATCATCGGCCGGGCGATCAGGTCGTGGATCTTGCGTCCGCTGATCTCAAAAGGGTCGAGCACCTTGCTAGCACCGGCGGCCAGCATCTTCTCTTTGCCCCGCGCTGACTCCACCACACAGACGATCTTCAGCTCAGGCTCCAG
This sequence comes from endosymbiont of Riftia pachyptila (vent Ph05), assembly GCF_000224455.1. Taxonomy (NCBI): domain Bacteria; kingdom Pseudomonadati; phylum Pseudomonadota; class Gammaproteobacteria; species endosymbiont of Riftia pachyptila. The sequence continues at coordinate 7,345 of NZ_AFOC01000089.1, read as the reverse complement.
GGCACGGGCGGAGAGGGTGAGAAAGACGTTTTTCGACTCCTCGTCGAACAGACCGAAGATGATATCAATCCCCGAACCAAGCCCCACCGAGCGAAGCTGGTCGTCGTCGGTATAGTCCAGCTCACGGGCGTCGAAGCCCCGCTCACACAGGCCGCGCACCTTCTCCTGATCGCTGCTGAACATGGGCACCCGCAGACCGCGTTCGGTCAGCTGCCCCGCCACCTCCTGGGCCAGCGCGTCGGCGCCGAAGATCAGGACACGCAGATCGCGATTCACAGCCCACCTCGTTCAAGGGCATCGCGAAAATGGGCGATGCTGTATTCGTGTCCAAACAACAACAGCAGATCCCCCGCCGCCAGTTCAAAGTCGTGTTTTGGGTTGAAGTGAAACACCCGCCCACCCAGCTCAAACAGATGTGTCTGCCCCTCCGGCGGCGCGCTACCATCCCGCACCACACCAAACGCGATCAGCTTGCTCTGTTGGAAGTCGACCTCACCCAGTCGACACCCTACCAGCTTCGCCCCCGGATGGATGCGCACCGCATCGACCCCCACCTCGCGCTCGCCAGACAGCATGCCGTAGATTGCCTCGAACGCCACCGGCTGGCCCACATACTCCGCCGCAATCAGACCAGCCACCTCGTAGGGCGCCACGGTATGAGTGGCACCGGCCCGCATCAACTTGGTGATATTCTCCCGGTGGTTGGCGCGGGAGATGATCTCGATCTGCCGGTTCATCTGCCGCGCAGAGAGGGTGATGTAAACGTTGATCACATCATTGCCGGTCAGACAAAGCAGCCGCTCAACCCAGCGTTCAACCCCCAGATTTGCCAACAACTGACTATCCTCGGCATTGCCCTGCACCGCCAGATAGCCGCGCTGTTTGGCGAGATGGATTGCCGACTCCCGCGTATCAACCACCACAAACGGGTTCATCTCCTCTGCCAAGCGCTGCGCCACCACCTCACCCACGCGCCCAAAACCGCACAGGATGATGCCGACCCGCTTGCGCTCCACCTCAGAGTAGACCCGCAGTGAGCGCACCTCGTGCATCTTTTCACCAAAACCGGAGACGATGATCGAGGTGAAAAAGGCGATCACACCAAGTCCCGAGATAATCAACACCAGGGTGATGACCCGCCCCTCGATGGTCTGGGGCGTGATATCGCCGTAGCCCACCGTCGACATGGTCACCACCGCCCAGTAGAGACTGTCAACAAAGGAGTTGAACTGAAGGCCGGATGACTCGAACTCAAAAAAGAAGAAGGCGGTGGCGGCGGTAAAGGTGATAAAGGCCATGAAGATGAGCAGCGTCAGCAACTCAGTGCGCTTCTCTGACAACACCTTGACGAATCCACTGATACTGCGGGTGTAGCGAAACAGCTTAAACAGACGGAACAGCAGGAAGATGCGCAGAAAGCGCAGTGGACGATAGCTGGGAATAATCGCCAGCAGATCGATGACCGCCAGCGGTTGACTCATGTAATCCCATTTCCGGGCGAGGATCTCGCGCAGCGCCGGCCAGAGGCGAAACCGCTCATTGACAAACTCCGCCCGTTCGTAATGTTTGAGGATGATGGCGTGGCTGTCGTTGTAGATCCAGAAGCGCAGCAGATATTCGAGGATGAAAACAGTCACCGCGATGCGCTCGACCACATCATCGATCAGCCCCAGGTCGTGGCGCACCTCATAGATCAGCAGCCAGACGCTCAACAGCACCAGCAGGATCATGAAGATATCGAAGTAGGGCCGCACCGGCGCCAGAGGGTTCTCCAGCAAGTCGTAGAAGAAGTGCTTGGCCCGCCGATAGCGGGCCGAGCCCTCCAAGGCGTAGCTGAGGCGGATCAGTGTGTGCGATATCCCCATCTGCTCTCTTTTTACGGCTGCCGGGCGGCAATGATCGGGCCGCGCGGCGCTAAAACGGCAAGACTAGGAGCCTAGTCAGATTATCCGTTTGAGCCTACCCCGAAGGAAGTGCCCTTGGGGAAAAATCCCTGGATGGTGATCAACCCAGTTTATCGCCATCCAGGGGTTTACAGCCAAACAGTGTTAAATCCGACAGGCTCCTAGCGCTGGCGCGACTCCCGGCCCATCTCAATCCGCTCCACGTCCGCTACGGTGATTACCCGGCCGTCGAGGGTCTCGAAATGGCGCCCTTCCACATCACCGCGCCGTGCCTCGTAGATGAGGCTCTCGCCGGTCTGGGTGTTGACCACCCGCACCGTGACGATGCGATATTCGTCGCGCCACTGAAGATAGAGGAACAGGCTGCTGACCAGGATCATGAATATCACCAATCCGTAGGCGGCCAGGCGTGGCGTAACCATCCCGCTCGGCTTGGCAGGCGCACTCAGCTGCGGAGACCGCTCTGCCGCCTCGATCTGCCGCACCCTGCGGGCACGCTGGCGCAGCACCAACCAAGCGATTCCAATCACCCCGAGGGTCAATAACAGCTTTGTAATCATAGCCCCGAACCCTATCATGGGCAGCGACACCCTGGCTACGATCGGGCTTGCAGACGCCTCTCACCACGTTTTACCATCGCTACATGAAACTTCATCCCATTCTTCTACCCAGCCTGCTTGCGCTGCTGCTGATGGCCGGCTGCAGTAAACCCGACCGCCCCACCATCAATCTCTATCGGGCGGTGCATGTGGGGGATATCGATCAGATCGAGCGTAACCTCTACTGGGACGCCGATATCAATGCCACCGGCCCGGATGGACGCACACCACTGCACGTGGCTGCTGAACGCGGTCTGCTGGTAGTGGTGAGCATCCTGCTCGACCATGGCGCGGATATCGATGCAAAAAATACCTTCGGCAAGAGCCCCATCTACACCGCGGTGATGGCACGCCGGCCTCTGATTGCACGCCAGCTGGCAGACCAGGGGGCGCAGTTCGAGCCAAACAAAATGCTGATCGAGGCGGTACGCTCCAACAGCGCCAGCCGGGATATCATCGAGTTTCTCATCAAGCGGGGAGCCAAGATCAACGTCACCGACAAGGATGGCAACACCCCCCTGCACATCGCGGTGCTCCAGGACCATCGGGTAATCGTCAAACACCTGATCGCCAAAGGGGCAGAGGTAAACCAACGCAATCACGCCGGACAAACCGCCTTGCAGCTAGCCATCGCCAACAACTCCGAGGCGATCATCGCAATCCTGCACAAATATGGCGCCGTTGCCGGAAAACCGGACATGTAACGTTCCCCTGCAACCCATCATCAACTTTTAGAAGCGACAACTATGGCATCTACACCCGACGAGCTGACAGTCACCTACACTGAAGACGGCATCGACATTGTCAAAGAACTGGACAAGGTTGTGCTCACGAAAGGAGCCTGGACCACCCTCATCTTCCGCTATCAGGAGTGGAATCGCGCCAAGGAGGAGTACGGTCCGGAGAAGTACACCATCCGCCGCTACCAGAAGCGCAACGGTGAATACCTGCCGAAGTCGAAGTTCAACATCTCCAGCCGGGACCAGGCCAAGGCGGTGATCGAAGCGCTACAGGGCTGGTTGGACGACTGATCAGGGGCCTCTTGAAGAAATCTGAGCGAGCAGAAATTCGAACGGCAAGGCTACCCGTCCATGATTCGTTCAGAGGCTCTTTAGCCGCTCTCCGCGACGCGCTCCGCCCACTCCAGCAGTTGGGGAAGTAGTGCGCGGCGCTCAGCGGAGAGCCCCTCATCTGCCGCCAGCAGATCAAGCTGGGCCAGATACTCATCCAGCTGGATAGCACCACCGCCATCCGCATCAAACAGACGTGTCTGACGATACTCATCCCAGCGCTGCCGCTCCGTTTCGTTGAGCGTCTCCGGCCAGTTGCGGGCGCGGTAACGAAACAGCATCTCCGGCAGGCGCGCATCGTCAAACGCAAAGTGCAGCCCGGCCAGCTGATCAACCGGAGTCTCGCGGATCTGCTGCATGCGGCGACGATCGTCTTCACTGAAGAATGGACCGCTGTACAGACTCAGATCCGGGTCCGTCTGAGGCTCGAACTGCTTCATCTGGTGGACACGGCTAATCTTCGCCTGCAACTCAGGCGCTGACAGCAGCTGCTGGCGATGCCGTTCCGCCTGTTCAAGGTTGATCTGCCAACGCTCCGCCGCTTCCGCCGTCAGGGTGTTGGTCGGCACCAGCACCGGACACTTGTTGAGATGCACCGTCTTCAGCGGGATACGCTCCACGCCTTCAGGCAGATCAGCGGTCGGGGTAAATAGACGCTGATGGATCTGCTCATCATCCAATTCCAACAGCGGCGCTGGATCCTGGCGCAGGTCGAAGACAATCACACCGTTACTGTTCGTCGGATGTTGCGCCAGCGCCACCACCGGCGCGATGCACCCCAGCTCAACCGGGTACATGGAGGAGACATGCAGCAGTATGGGAGGCGTCGCCTTGAGGTTGAGCAGGTCACGCAGCTGATGCTTGTTGCGATGGCTCAGCAGGTAGCCGTAGAGGCGCGGCTGGCGCTGTTTGATCAGCCGCGCCAGGGCGATGGTCGCGTACACGTCTGAAAGGGCATCGTGAGCCGCCTGGTGGGCGATGCCGTTGGCGGCGGTCAGCAGTTCCAGACGGAAGCTGGGCCGCCCTGCCGCATCGCTCGGCCACTCTATCCCCTCTGGTCGCAAGGCATGGGTGAGGCGCACCATGTCGATGATGTCCCAGCGGGAGTTGCCATTCTGCCACTCCCGGGCGTAGGGGTCGAAGAGGTTGCGATAGAGGGTGAAACGGGTGAACTCGTCATCGAAGCGGATCGAATTGTACCCGACCCCACAGGTGCCAGGCTGGGCCAACTCACGATGGATCTGGGCAATGAACTCTGCCTCCGGCACGCCCTTTGCGTACGCCAGTTGCGGGCTGATGCCGGTCACCATGCAGGCCTCCGGCTGGGGCAGCATATCATCGCTGGGACGACTGTAGATCACCAACGGTTCGCCGATCGGCTCCAGCTCCGCATCGGTACGCAGTCCGCCAAACTGGGCCGGCCGGTCCCGCTTCGGATCGGCGCCCCAGGTTTCGTAGTCGTGCCAGTAGAATGTCTGCATCATTAGGCCCTGCCGTGACAAACCCGCAGTCTCTCATCCAGAGAGTTGTCGCTGCAAGCCAGTATGCTTGCACTTTGCCAGGCATAAAAAAGCCGCTCCAGCCGAGGCCGGAACGGCTCTTTATCGATGACCAGGAGAAGGAGGTTAGATCTTCTCTTTAATGCGTGCTGCCTTACCAGTACGACCGCGCAGGTAGTAGAGCTTGGCGCGACGCACGTCGCCACGACGGGTCACTTTGATATCGGCCACCAGTGCACTGTAGGTCTGAAACACGCGCTCGACGCCTTCGCCGTGGGACATCTTACGCACGGTGAATGCAGAGTTGAGGCCACGGTTACGCTTGGCGATGACCACACCCTCGAACGCCTGCAGCCGCTCACGGCTACCCTCTTTTACCCGCACCTTAACAATCACGGTGTCGCCGGGGCCAAACTCTGGAACCTCACGGCCCATCTGCTCGGCTTCGAGCTGCTCGATGATTTTGCTCATGGTCTATTGCTCCTGTTCTCGCTCCGCGTCTCCCGACGCCGCTCTGATTTCATTAAAAAGCTTCTCTTCTTCGGCCGTCATCCGGCGCCCTTGCAGAAGATCGGGCCGCCGCTGCAACGTCCGCTCTAGCGCCTGTTTGAGGCGCCAGCGTCGAATCAACTCGTGATTACCACTCTGCAGGATCTTCGGCACCTGCATGCCGTCTATCAGTTCTGGACGGGTGTAGTGCGGGCAATCCAGCAGGCCGTCCATGAACGAATCCTGCTCAGCCGACTCCGCCGCACCGAGCACCCCGGGCAACAGGCGGATCACTGCGTCCATCAGCACCATCGCCGCCAACTCACCACCGCTCAGCACATAATCGCCGATCGACCACTCCTGATCGACATTGCGCTCGATGATGCGCTCGTCGATCCCTTCGTATCGACCCGCGATCAGGATTAGATCTTCACCTGAGGCGGCCATCTCTGTCGCGACCCGCTGATCGAAGCGCTGCCCCTGCGGACTCAGATAGGCCAGCTTCGCATCCGGCCGGCCACTCCTGGCGGCCTCGATAGCGGCCTGCAGTGGCTCGTACTTCATCACCATGCCTGGGCCGCCGCCATAGGGGCGGTCATCCACCGTGCGGTGCAGATCGCTGGTGTAGTCCCGCGGATTCCAGAGTCTTAACTCCGCCTGTCCCCGTTGCAGCGCCCGGCCAACCACGCCCTGCTGTTGCAAGGCATCGAACATCTGCGGCATGACGCTGATCACGTCGAAGCGCATCGTTCCCTAAAACTCCGGGTCCCAGTCAACCAGCATCAGCCCAGCAGCCAGATCGACCCTGCGGATCGCCTCACCCCAGGTGTAGGGAATCATCCGCTCCCGCTCTCCCTTGACCACGACCACATCGTTGGCGCCGGTCTCAAACAGGTAGCTGACCCGCCCCAGCTCGACTCCATCGAGGGTCTCGACCCGTAATCCCTCCAGGTCGGTCCAATAGTATTCACCTGCTTCCAGTGCTGGCAGCTGCGCCCGGCGAATCGCGATCTTGCTGTCCTGCAGCGCGGCCGCCTGATCGCGGTCATCACAACCCTGGATCTTGGCAATTACCCCTTTGCCTTGGCGCTTGCCCTCCAGCAACTTGACCTCACGCCACTCCCCATGCTGCTGTAGGTACCATTGGGAGTACTGGAGGATGCCTTCGCGGGGTTTGGTGTCGGAGTAGACTTTAAACCAGCCACACACACCGAACACGCCGGAAACCCGCCCCATCACCACCATCTCGTCGGACTGCATCATTCTGTCCGCCTTGGCAGGAATGGGCTTCCCCGAACCGTCAGATCCGGGCTCAGGCTGCGGCTTTGGCAGCCCGTTTCAGCAGATCCGCAACACGGTCAGAGGTCTGCGCACCCTGGGAGATCCAGTGATCGACGCGATCGCGATTGATCCGCAGCGGCTCCTCGCCACCGGTGGCAACCGGATTGAAGAAGCCGAGGCGCTCGATGTAACGGCCATCACGTGGATTACGGCTGTCGGTCACGACGATGTGGTAGAAGGGGCGCTTCTTTGCGCCAGTTCTGGAAAGACGAATGGTTACCATCTCTTTAACCTTACCTTAGTCACGATGATTTTGGATACACCGGGTACTCCGGCGGGAAACGGCGCATTATAACGGAAAATATTGGAATGTGAAGCCCGCATTGAATCCAGCCTCAAACTTGCGGCATACTTCGGAAAGGAGGGCAGAATTCAGCACTTTCAGCGGCCTTGCGGCGACAACCGACTCAGAATGGAAAACCACCTCCGCCCGGCCCACCCGG
>NZ_AFOC01000090.1:0-15212 GCF_000224455.1 endosymbiont of Riftia pachyptila (vent Ph05) | reverse complement strand
ACCCCCTTAGCCATGAAGGTCTGCGCCACCGGGATCTTGAGGGTCTCGGCAAACGCCACCAGGGCAGCGCTGGCGCCGGCCCTGATCACCCCGTTGCCGGCCAGGATGATCGGTGCCTTTGCGGCTGAGATGAGAGTTGCGGCCTGTTCGATCTTTGCCTGAGGCGGCGATGGGGGCATTGGCGCCTGTACCTTGAGCGGCTTGAGCGGTGCCACCATCTCGCTGCCGGCGATGTTCTCCGGGAAGCTGATAAAGGCGCCGCCGGGTTTCTCCGCCTGGGCCTCCTTGAACGCCTTGCGCACCAGCTCCGGGATGATCTCCGGCTCCTTGATTTCACTGCTATATTTGGAGATCGGGGCAAACAGATTAACCAGGTCGAGCAGCTGATGGCTCTCCTTGTGCATCCGGGTGGTGGCTCCCTGGCCGGCGATGGCGACGATAGGCGCCCGGTCCATATTGGCGTCGGCAAAGCCGGTGATCAGGTTGGTCGCCCCCGGTCCGAGGGTTGCCAGACAGACCCCGGCACGGCCGGTCAGGCGGCCATAGACATCGGCCATGAAGGCGGCGCCCTGTTCGTGGCGCACCGTGATGAACTTGATGTGGCTCTCCAACAGCGCATCCATCAGATCTAGATTCTCTTCGCCAGGGATGCCGAAGATCATCTCGACCCCTTCATTCTCCAGGCATTCAACCAGTAGTTGTGCGGCGCTCGGCATAGTGACTCCTGACGTTTTGGTTTTTTCCGTTGCAATGGTGAGTCGAGGCATTTATTGGCACTCCAAGCCTATACGTATCTTTTCCAGCTGTTGGATGCACTTCTCTCCATCAGATGCAATGGGTGTGTAATGAAACCGAATCACCCCATGAACCGTAGCAGCTAAGGTATTTGAATGGTGATATCATAAGGGGAAAGCGATGACGGCTGACTTCGTCTATTGGCTGTTTACCGGCATGGGCTGGCTGGCGGGGCTGGTGTTTCTGTTACTTGGTGTGATGTTCGTACGTGACCTGACTCAGACCCACAGCAGCGTGCGGCGCAACTTTCCGCTGGTCGGGCGGATGCGCTACTTTTTGGAAGGCCAGGGGGAGTTCTTTCGCCAATACTTCTTTGCCCACGACCGCCAGGAGCTGCCGTTCAACCGTGCCACCCGCAGTTGGGTCTACCGCAAGGCGAAGGGGCTGCCTGGCACCATCGGCTTTGGCTCGACCAACGACCTGCGTGAGCCAGGCTCGATCATCTTCGTCAACTCCCCCTACGCGATCCTCGAATCGGATCTGCACTGCGCCCCGGCGCTGGTGATTGGTCCCCAGTGTTGTCACCCCTTTGTCGTGCAGCATATCGTCAATATCTCCGGGATGAGCTTTGGCGCCCTCTCCAGCCGGGCGGTGGAGGCGCTCTCGATCGGTGCGGCAGAGGCCGGGGTTTGGCTGAACACAGGTGAGGGGGGGCTCTCCCCCTACCATCTGAAGGGCGGCTGCAGCCTGATCTTTCAGATCGGCACCGCCAAGTTCGGTGTGCGCGACGCCCAAGGGCAGCTCGATGAGGTGCGTCTGCGGGAGCTGGCGGAGCTGCCGCAGGTGCGGGCCTTCGAGCTGAAACTCTCCCAGGGCGCTAAGCCGGGCAAGGGCGGGATACTGCCGGGCAGCAAGGTGACCGCCGAGATCGTGGCGATCCGTGGCATCCCCGAGGGAGAGGATGCGATCAGCCCAAATCGCCACCAGGAGATCAGTAACCCGGATGAGCTGCTGGATGTGATCGAGCGGGTGCGCCGCATCACCGGCAAGCCGGTGGGGATGAAGACGGTGATCGGCAGCGAGATCTATCCGCAGCAGCTGGTGGCGGCGATCTTGCGCCGCGGTGCGGTGAGCGCGCCGGACTTTATCACCCTCGATGGCGGTGAGGGCGGTTCAGGCGCCGCGCCCCAGGCGTTGGCCGACCACGTCGGCTTGTCGCTGAGCGAGTCCCTACCGCTGCTGGTGGATGTGCTCTATCAGGCCGGTTCTGCAGGAGCGGATTCGGATCATCGCCTCGGGCAAGCTGGTGACCTCAGACCGGGCCGCCTGGGCGCTCTGTGCCGGTGCCGATTTTGTCGTCAGTGCGCGGGGGTTTCTATTCTCACTGGGCTGCATCCAGTCGCTGCAGTGTCATCAGAATAGCTGTTCCACCGGCATCACCACCCAGAACCCACGGCTGCAGAAAGGGCTGGTGGTGGCGGAAAAGGCGAAACGGGTCGCCAGCTACGCCACCCAGATCAACCAGGAGCTCGACATGCTGGCCCACTCCTGTGGCCTCAGCTGTGCCCATGAGTTCCAGCGCAACCATGTGCGGATCGTGCAGACTGCTGGCCACAGCATCCCGCTCGACCGGCTCTACCCCTACCCGCAGCCCGATCCTGAACGATTTATTGAGCTGGCTAGTAAATAGATAGCTCTACAGGGGTGGCTTTAGTCGCGACATTTGACTGATTCTGAGGCTGTCTGGTTGCTATCTTTCGATTTGATTTTGGACAGTGCCACTTCGGCCCGGCTCACCTACAATGCCTGAATCCAGTTCAACCCGGCAGTCTCAATGGCAGTGAAAAAAGATCGTGTTTTATGGTTGTCTGTAGGGGTGCTGCTGACCGCGCTGGTCGCAGTGGTGGTCTACAAAGTTTGGCCGATCCTCTACCCTAAGGCTCAGTTCTCTGCGCCGCTCGATCCCGGCTGTGACCTTCGCGCCGGTCCCTGTGTATCCTCCCTGCCTGGCGGCGGTAGCATCAGCTTCGTTATCGAACCCCGTGAGATCCCGCTGGTGCGGCCGCTGCAGCTGCAGGTGACGCTGCAGGGCATCGAGGCGGAGCGGGTCGAGGTTGATTTCAAAGGGGTCGATATGAACATGGGGTTCAACCGTCCACAGCTCAGTCGGGTGGCGGAGGGGCGCTATAGCGGTAAGGGCATACTGCCGGTCTGTGTGCGGGATGCGATGGAGTGGGAGGCCACCGTGCTGGTGACCACCGACGACGGCCTGCTGGCAGCACCCTACCGTTTTATCACAGTCAAACCGGGGCAAATCTTCTGAGATAGAGGCTTCTTAGTCAGATTGCCCCCAAAACCCACATCATGGTAAGAGACCCGGGTTAAAAGCCCCCGCGACCGGGGGGAAAGGGTGCAAACCCGCTGTCCCATTCATCAGGCCAAAAACGATTGTGCGTGATTTGGCAGTCGATTACGCCTTTGCTGCAGAGTGTTCTTCGCCACTCGTATTTTATGAAGTGCTTTTCGCTTGCCTTGGAACGCGGCTTGAAGTGCACGGTTCTGACCGGTGAGTATTCCGACTCGCCAAACCCGGTGCCAGGTGCGGTTTCAAGCGTGTCTGCCCCCGATCTACGAAGCGCGCGGCGCTTCTCCTGTCGGCGGGGATAGTTGTCATATGTAATGTCAGGCTTTTTGCCCTTGAACACGGCAACTGCAATGACGCCCATTGCCGTGCGGTCGCCCCAGGCATCAGCATATGAGTCGTCGATGCTGGTGAAATAGAATCGATTGACCCGTTTTTTACTGGTGCGCCAGCCCTCATACTTTGCCTGTTGATAGGGGCCAAGAACATACATGCGTTCGTGGGGTTTCAGGTTGGATTTTTTCCCGGAGATGATGTTCCTGCCGTCGACCGTAATGACGAGTCCGATGCGTTCATCACTATTGTTGGTGACACGGATAGTGTAATTTTTTCCCTTTCGGGCTTCCAGGTAGGCGCGATGTGTCTTCCTGTCGTTATCAATTTCATATTTAGGGAACTCCTGGCCATAATCGGAGACGATCTCAACATCGATCTTGTCATCCTGCCAGACTGGTCGTGCTTCAACAGCAAACGCAAACAGAAAACCAGCCGTTGCGAGCAGTGCTCCACTCAGTTTTTTCATCACTGTCTCCCATTGTCTTATTAAGTTAGTCAGGTTGAGATAACTCATCTTCTGTTTACAGACTAAGGGGGTTTAACTGAATGAAAGCTGAATGCAGGCATGTCGATTTCTGGGGTTGGCACGGGCGCAGGGCGGCCGGGGCACTATAGGCTGTCGCGTTGGCGAGTCGAATTTTGGGGCTGGGATGTCCCAAAATTTTTTACGGGGTAGCGACACGCTCGCTCTGTTGCGAGTCAGCATCATGCTGCAGCTTTTTCAGGCCCTGGGAGGTTTTCTCTTGCTGTGCCTGTTCGTTACGGGTGACATACTGCGGTTGCAGGGCATCCAGCATGGCGCGGATGACATAGAGAATAGTCTTGGAGGCGAAACCGGTGGCAAAGGCAACCAGGGCGGTGGTGGCCCCGGTCTCCAGCTTCATAGAGTAGACGGCGATGACCGCAATCACGGGCGCTGAGAGTACCTGCATGATCTCGAATACCCGCTTGTCCCGAACCTGTAGGCAGTGTTCGTCTTCCAGGCGCTTTGCATCGGACTGCAGTTTGCTGGTGTCGGTCTGCTGCAGTTGACTCAATATTCGACTCAGTCTTTGTGCCGCCTCCTGCAACGGCTGCAGGCCTGCAGTACTGCTGTTTTCCGCCACTCTGTCCGCCACTTGCGCGGTTTCCTGTATCCCCTTGCTGTGACGGATCTCAAGTCCGGAAGCCAGGTTCGCCAACTCTTCTGCCTCCTGCTGCAGCGAATCGGGTTCGAGTCTTCCTGCCGCATTGAGCATCGCGGTGTAGTGGTTTGTGGCGTCCGCCAACTTCGAAACAAGCGGATGCTTATTGATGATCGCTGTCACCTCCTGCTCCACCCGCCAGGCGTTGTGCTGGATCTCCGGCACCCGCCGGGTCATGCTCACGGCTCCTCCGATGAGAGCGAAAATCAGCACATAGAGGGGGACCACGATACCGCTTTCGATCTGTGTCCAGCTTGACTCCATCGTGGGTTGAAGGTCGGGCGGCGGATTGCACTGCTCGAACTGATCCTGACACTGCCCCAGTTTTTGCTCTCTTGCAGGCTGTTCGGTAATTCCCTGGGCTACCTCTCTGCATGCCTCTCGCTCCGCCACACACTCTTTACTGAGGGCGAAGTTTTGGCAACCAATGTAATTCTCGACACAGGCACTGGCGGCCTCCTCTGAGAGTGTTGTGTCCTGTACCGGCACGCCCGGCATCGGGGTCATAAAACCGCCGATGTTCAGGACCCATTGACGGTTAAGGCTTCCGACATTTGGCTCTTTCTGGCACTGAACCACCGGCCTGCCTCCCCTCATACGATTTTTATTCCATATCCCCCATGGAAACATGGCAGCTGCTGATGAGATTTCAGCAGGGTGCTGTGTGCCGGTGGGGGAAGCTGGGCATTCTCAGGCTGTGTTGAGAGTCGATGCTGGCTAGCCAGCACCCGGCGCTGGTGCCGGGTGCTGCTTCGGCCGGTCAGGGCGGCACTGGAGTGCCAGCTCAGAGAGCGCGGATCTTCTCTGCCTGTGTTTCTAGATCAGCCAATGCTCTGCGCGCCACCTCGAGTTTATCCCGTTCCTTCTGCACCACCGCCTCTGGTGCCTTGTCGACAAAGTTGGGGTTGGCGAGCTTCTTGTCGGTGCGTTCCAGCTCAGCCTGGAGCTTGCCCATCTCCTTCTCCAAGCGCGCCAGCTCCGCATCCTTGTCGATCAGGCCGGCCAGTGGGATCAGCACCTGCATCTCGCCGACCAGGGCGGTGGCAGACTCAGGGCCGGCATCGCCCTCATCCAACCGGATGATCGACTCGGTCCTGGCCAGAAAATCAAGGTAGGGGCGAGCCGCCTCGGCCCAGGTTGCATCCTGCTCGCTGGCATTGGCCAGCAGCACCGGCACCTTTTTCGAGGGGGCGATGTCCATCTCGCCCTTGATCTTGCGGATGCCGAGGATGAACTGCATCACCCACTCCATCTGCTGCTCCGTCTCAGGGTCGACCAGCGCTTGGCGAAAGCTGGGGTAGGGCTGGAGCATGATGGTCTCTCCATCCTTGCTGGTCAGTGGCGCGACCTGCTGCCAGATCTCTTCGGTGATGAAGGGCATGATCGGATGGGCCAGGCGCAGCAGGGCCTCGAGCACCCGCACCAGGGTGCGGCGAGTGCCGCGCTTGGCGGCCTCCGATGGGTGTTGCTGTTGAGCACCGGCTTGGTCAGCTCCAGGTACCAGTCGCAGTAGTGGTTCCAGGTGAACTCGTAGATCGCCTGAGCGGCGTGGTCGAAGCGGTAGTTTTCGATCGCCTCGGTGACGCTCTGTTTGGTCTGCTGCAGCCGGGAGAGGATCCAGCGATCGGCCACCGAGCGCTCCAGTTCGCCTCCCGATCGTGGTAAAGACTGGCCACAGTCCTCTCCCTCGGTGTTCATCAGCACGTAGCGGGAGGCATTCCAAAGCTTGTTGCAGAAGTTGCGATAGCCCTCGATGCGCCCCAGGTCGAACTTGATGTCGCGGCCGGTGGCGGCCAGCGCGGCGAAGGTGAATCTCAAAGCATCAGTGCCGAAGCTGGGGATACCGTCGGGGAACTCCTTGCGAGTCTGTTTTTCGATCTTCTTCGCCAGTTTTGGCTGCATCATGCCGCTGGTGCGTTTCTCCACCAGCGCCTCCAGCTCGATGCCATCGATTAGGTCGATCGGGTCGAGTACGTTGCCCTTCGACTTGGACATTTTATCGCCGTGGGAGTCGCGCACCAGACCGTGCACATAGACCTCGTGGAAGGGGACCTGCCCATCCATGAACTTGAGCCCCATCATGATCATCCGCGCCACCCAGAAGAAGATGATGTCGAAGCCGGTGACCAGCACGTTGGTGGGGTAGAATGCCTGCAGGCGCTGGGTATCCTCCGGCCAGCCGAGGGTGGAGAAGGGCCAGAGCGCCGAGCTGAACCAGGTGTCGAGTACGTCCTCATCCTGGCGCAGCGGGTAGTCGGCGTCGAGGCCGTGCTGGTTGCGCACCTCAGCCTCGCTACGGCCAACGTAGACGTTGCCTTCGTCGTCGTACCAGGCGGGGATGCGGTGCCCCCACCAGATCTGGCGGGAGATGCACCAGTCCTGGATGTTGCGCATCCACTCGTAGTAGGTGTTCTTCCAGTTGTCGGGTACGAATTTGATGTCGCCCTTCTCGACGGCCTCGATGGCGGGCTTCGCCAGTGGGCCGACCTTGACGTACCACTGGTCAGTCAAAAAGGGTTCGATCACGGTGCCGGAGCGGTCGCCGCGGGGCACCATCAGCTTGTGGTCGTCGATCCGCTCTAGCAGGCCGCTGGCTTCCAGGTCGGCGACGATCTGTTTGCGCGCCAGGTAGCGGTCCATGCCGATATATTTGGTGGGGATCAGCTCGCCTTCCTCCACCTCATTTTCGCGGATCGCTGCGTCGCTGGTGAAGATATTGATCAGGCCGCCGTGGGGCTGTTCGCTGATCGCGATCTCGTCGCGGTGGCGCAGCCAGACAGCGTAGTCGTTGAAGTCGTGGGCCGGGGTTATCTTCACGCAGCCGGTGCCGAACTCGGGGTCGACGTGCTCCTCGTCGGCGATGATCGGAATCTTGCGCTCGGTCAGCGGCAGCTCCAGCAGCTCGCCGATCATGTGCTTGTAGCGTTCATCGTTGGGGTTCACTGCCACCGCGCAGTCGCCCAGCATGGTCTCGGGGCGGGTGGTGGCGACGATCAGGTGGCCCTGGCCGTTGGAGAGGGGGTAGCGCATATGCCACATGTGGCCGCTCTCCTCCTCATTGAGCACCTCCAGGTCGGAGACTGCGGTGTGCAGCTTGGTGTCCCAGTTGACCAAGCGTTTGCCGCGATAGATCAGCCCCTCTTCATAGAGGCGCACGAAGACTTCTTTGACTGCTTCGGAGAGCCCGTCATCCATGGTGAAGCGCTCATGCTGCCAGTCGAGGGAGGAGCCGAGACGTCGCAGTTGGCGAGTGATGTTGCCGCCGGACTCCTGGCGCCACTCCCAGATACGGTCGATGAAGGCGTCGCGGCCCAGGTCGTGGCGGGTCTTGCCCTGTGCCTCCAGTTGGCGCTCCACTACCATTTGGGTGGCGATGCCGGCGTGGTCGCTGCCGGGCTGCCAGAGGGTCTGGTCCCCCTTCATCCGGTGGAAGCGGATCAGGGTGTCCATGATCGTGTTGTTGAAACCGTGCCCCATATGCAGGCTGCCGGTGACGTTGGGCGGCGGGATCATGATGCAGTAGGCGCTGTCGCCTTCGGCTGCGGGGGCGAAGTAACCGCGCTCTTCCCAGGTCTGGTACCAGCGTTGTTCTATGGCGTGGGGGTCGTAGGTCTTGTCCATGGTGTGTATCAGATGGTTCGGCCAAAAAAGGCGGCTATTATAGCCCCATGAGTTGTGGGAGGGGGGAGAGTAATCTTTATCCGAGATAATGGGTGTCAGATGGATTTGGTTTTCTCTTTAAAAAAGAGCTTGGCTGTTCCGGGACGTCGTCTGGGTTTGTCACTGCTGGCGTTGCAGCTCGCGTTGCTGAGCGGGATTGATTCGACGGTTGCAATGGGTCTGCTTCTGGTTCATCTTGGTTTTTTCCTGCTTTGGCAGCCGCTGTTGCGCCGCGATGTGGATTGGCAACTGCGGGATCTGCTCTATCTGCTACCCATTCTGATCTGTTTTGTTACACCAGCCCGACCTTTCGCGGCAGAGCTGTGGTTATTGTTGCTGATTGGCCTGGTCAGTGGGCGGGTGTTTTCCAGCCGCAGTGAGCGCCTGTTGCTGTCGGCTGCGCTGGTTGTGTTGCTTGTCGATCTGCTGTTGGTGTTGCTGCCACTGACGCTGTTTCCCGCAAATTTTTCAGCTGCTGAGTACCGTCTCTTTATCTTTCTGGGCTTCATTCCGATTGTCTGGATGGTGCTGTCGCCATCGTGGGGTGGGGACAGTGCTGGCCGTACCGACTTTTTCCACTCCATGCTGTTTGTTTTGCTGGTGTTGGCGCTGGGGATGGGGGCGGCGATGGTGCATCTGCTCAGCGGCATCGAATATCACTTTGGGCTGGCCGGTGCGATGCTCGGTATCGGTTTGCTGATGTTTGCGCTTAGCTTCTTCTTGCGCTCGGGTGAGGGGCTCTCCCAGCTCTGGGAGAGCTATATCTTCAATCTTGGAACCCCGTTTGAGTTATGGCTCTCCAACCTGGCCAATATCGCCTCCCGCCCCAATATCGAACCTGAAACCCTGCTCACTGCGGGGGCTGAAGAGGCATTGAAACTCGGTTGGGTGGAGGGTGTGAAAGTCACCCGGGAAAACGGTGATCAGATGGTTGGCAGGGCCACCGATTTTGTTTCAATGGTGGGTGAGCAGGATATTGGCATCCACTTCTTTTTCCATCAGGAGGTCGGACCAGGCCTGCGCTACCATACCCGGCTGTTGCAGAAGGCCCTGATGTTTTTCTATCTGGCCCACTCGCGGGAGAAACGGCTCTCTGAACAGGCGCATCTGCGTGCCATCTACGAGACCGGTGCACGTCTGACCCACGACATAAAGAATATTCTGCAGGCGATGAATACTGTTGCTGCCTTGGCCGAAGAGGCGCGCCATGACTGTGATGGTGAGGCGTTGGCAGTGGTCTCGCGTCAGCTGAAAGCACTTGGAAAAAGACTACATACGACACTGGATAAGCTGCGGGCACCTTTGGTTCAACAAGAAGATTGGGTAGAAATCCAGAGTTGGTGGGAGCGTTTACAGCTGCTCTATACTGGCCGTGATGCCGAATTTTCTGCACATCTGGAAGTGAGGCGCAAGGTGCCCGCCACGGTGTTGACCTCGATCAGCGAGAATCTGCTGGAGAACGCCCGGCTCAAGCGGCTCAGTGAGCCGCAGCTGATGATCCGCATGGAGCTGCACAATACCCGTGACGAGGGGTTTCTGCTCAGAGTCTGTGACAGCGGTGCCGCAGTGCCCGAGGCGGTGGTTGCAAGCCTGTTTAACGGGCCGGTCGCCTCGGACAATGGTTTGGGGGTGGGGCTCTACCAGTCCGCCCGGATCGCCCAGGTCCACGGTTTTAAGCTGGAGTTGGCGGAGAATCGCAACGGACGGGTCTGTTTTACCTTGAAGGGAGCGGCTGAGAAGGGGGAGGCCGGCGGAGATTGGCCTGACAAAAAATAGGGCGGGCCATGCCCGCCAGGTGTAATCGACTGAAATTATGGGTAATGTCGGGTGCGGCCTGACCTATAAATGTGCTGATCTTCCAGACAACGCAAAGCCCGGAGATTCCCGGGCTTTGCGTCTACAACAGGGGATCAAAGGGTGATGAAGACATCGAGCCTCTGGTTTTTGTCATAGCTGCTACCGGAGCCGCCGTAGCGGGCCATATCACCGGAGGTGGCATTGCCATCGTCCAGCTCATCATCCATGCGCTGTGCGATGTCGCCGGGTAGGCTACGCATCAGGATCTTCAGTTCGTTGCGGCCATTCGCCCAGTTACCGGTGGAGATGGCGTCGATCAGGCCTCCGTAGGGGTGTTGACGGCGCAGGGCCTTGCCCTGGGCGCTGACATCACCACCGATCATGCCGGCCAGCATCAGATGCTGCCAGACTAGGCAGGACTCTTCGGTGTTTCTGTCGCACCAGCCACCGCTCACAGTACCATCGCCATTGCCATTTCTTACGGTCACGCCACTGGGTGCCTGAAAACTGGTGGTCGCCTTGTTGAAATCGCCGGGCAGGGCCTTGTAGCGATCCTGAAAGGCGTAGACCGCCGCCCGATAGGAGTCGATCTGCTGCACGAAGTTTTTGTATTTGGCGTNCTGAATCATCTCCTGACCCTTCAGGATGCCGCCGATCAGCAGGCCGATGATGACCAGGACGATGGATATCTCCACCAGGGTAAAGCCGTTCTGTTTTTTCATTTTCTTGGACCTCTCGATTGGTAGTAGTCAAGTGTGTTATTGCAGGCTGCGTGCCAGATGGGCGAGTAGGCGAAATTGGTCATAAAAAAGCTTGAAAACGGGCCTGCACGGGAGATGTCACGGAGTTATCTCTTCGAGGTGCCAACGCAGTGTTGAAATATCGACAATAGGCTGTGCATTCCTCAACAGCTGTTGAGGCTTCAACGTCTGGGATCAGCTCAGGGCAGCTGCCCGGCAGTGACGAGGCGGTGGTAGAGCACTTGGGGCGAGATCCAGAGCAGCAGGTCGTCGAAGCGCTCTGAACTGGTCAGGTCGGCGTAACCGCGGGAGCAGAACTGGCGATCGCTGTTGTCGATGTTCTCGCGCTCATGACGACCGGGGGAGCGGGTGCCGTTTTTACCGATGGAAAAGATCACAAACGGCGCGGTGCTGCTGATCACGCTGCCGGCGGGACAGTTGACCGCCTGACAGATCTGCAGATCGGGATTGAGAAACTGCATCTGCACCGCCCGCATATCGCCGGGGGTGGTGAAGTCCGCACTTGATGCGCCACCGACATCACTCTGGGTGACGCTGTAGCGCAAGGGAGAGTTCCATTGATCCAGCAGCAGACCGTTGCTGTCGACTGTGCCGGAGAGCCCGAGAGTTCTGACCGGCACATAGCCGTGCGGTTGGCTGCAGTTGCCGCCGCCGACTGGGGCCTGCTGTCCATTGCTGCCGAGGGTTGCTGGGCAGGGCAGGTAGCCGTTGGCCATGGCAAAACCCACCAGCGCGTCACGCACCGTGAGCAGCTGGTCTTCGGTCTCGTTGCGCGCCTGGGTTTCGCGTTGCGACATCAGTGAGATCAATGCCCCACCCATCAGCAGACCGATGATCACCATGCCGAGAGCCAGTTCGATCAGGGTAAAACCGCGTTGTGCTGAGACCTTCATGGCCGCTCTCCTGATTGCTATGGAAGGATGACACGTAGTGTGTCGTTGCCACCGGGTGGGCGCAGGTCGAAGCGGCGGTTGCCACTCTGGCCATTCTCCCCTTCGAAATAGTCGCTGAGAGTGGCGGAGGGGCGGCGCCCGCTAAGGTCGATACCGGCGAGCAGCAGCAGCCCCTGTTTGTCGTCTCTTCGGCCGGGCAGGTTGGCCACCTCAAGGCAGTCGACGCCGGGGGAGCAATTGGTCGTGGCGCTGGCGAAATAGCTCAGCCAGTGCCAGTTGTTGGCCTGGAACCAGGGTGGCAGGGAGGCGCCGGCGGCGCAGCCACTGCCCCAGTTGGCCGGCAGCACACTGTCGATGGGCAGCAGCCCCTCTGTGGTGCCTGGCTGACTGTCGAACAGCGCCAGCCCGGACGGATCGGTAAATGGCACCGCATCAGGAAGACGGCTGCAACCGGCCACATAGTCGCGTAGGCGTAGCGCAATCTCTGCGGCCACGCGGCGCTCTACCTCCTGCATCAACTCACGGCGGGTGATGGCGATCAGCCGGTCATTGAGGCCGGTGGAGGCTGGGCGGGCCTGGGTGAAATCGGCGTCGCTGTCGCGGTTCTCCCCCTCCAGGTGAGCGGAGCGGGCCCGATCGGCATTGCCCATTACCGCGCTACTGCGCTGTTGTTGATCCAGCACCGGCCCGGGGGCGATCACCAGCGCAACGATATCCCCCTGGCCATCCAGCCTCAGAGCGCCCGAGGTGTCGCTGTTGAGCGGGACGCTGGCCAGCTCGGTATAGGCCGGACTGGGCAGATACCAGAGAGTGGCGTTGCTGCTATCGATCAGTTGCGCCACCCCCAGCTCCCGCCAAGGTAGCCAACCAGGGCGCATGGTTCCGCCCGATTCACTGCGACAGCGGCTGCCGTTGTGGTCTTCGGGGTTAGTGATGCGGCCGTCGCCGTTGTAGTCGGGGCAGGGCAGGGCGCCGGGACGGCTATGCATCACGGCGTAGCCGATTAGCGCCTGCTTGGCCTGCTGCAGCTGTTCCAGGTTGGCGTTGGCCCGGTGCAGGCGAAACCGGTCGATGGAGAACTTGCCGACTACCGCCATTGCCAGCGCCATGGTCAGGGAGAAGATCAGCAGCAGGAAGGCCGCGCCCTGTTGGGGTCGGCGCAGGTGGTTCATAGTTGGCTACCTGTAGTTTCGGTGGCATCAATGGTGGGGACGGCTTGTGTCTTGCTGTGTTCCATTGTGGCGGCCGTTGTCTGTTTCGCGTCTGCCTGCGCTGGCAGTGGTTGCGCTGTCGGCAGATCAATCGCTTCCACCACCCGCTGCTGCTGTAACAGCCACACCTGCCCAGGTTTCAATCGCTTAATCGCTGTGCCGTACTGTAACGGGATAGCGCCCTTATCCCGGTCGGCGTGGCGATCCTGCACATCAATGCCATTTGAGAGCCGACTGGTTTTGAGCGTCGAATGGTCGTTTACCCAACTGATATTGCGCTGATGCGGACGGAATACGGTCCCTTTCAGATGAATCGCCGGAGGGGGTTCAACAGCAGCTTCTGTGAATGGCCCCGCGTTGGGCTGTCGCAGCAGGTTGTCGAGTTGATAGCGTTGCTCCGCTGAGGTGAACAGCCGGCCGAAGCCGTTTTGGCGTTCCTCGGCCCAGCTGGCTGCCGGTGCGGCAAGCAGGAGCAGCAGGATTGTCAATCTAGGGCGCCATGCTCTCATCGACGACTCCAGTTGCTGCTTCAAAGTTGATCGTTAACCACTCCAGATCGCAGGCGGCACGAATATTGATCAGGTCGGTGCGATTGGTTTTGATGGGCCGATCCCGTTCGGCGCGCTGCAACTGACAGCTGCGTACCAGAAAGAGCCCCGTTACCTGCCGCTGCAATCCCTGCAGGAAGCGGAACAGCTGCTCTTCGTGCAACAGGCCGAGTTGCAGTTTCATGCGGCTGCCAAACAGGGGGAGCGACTGGATCAGGTCACTCGCCGATGGTGGCTGGAAGGGGGTGCGGCTTGCCAGTGAGTAGGTGACCTGTGGGATACCCTGGGCGATGGCGGTCTCACGTATCTGTTCGATCCAGGCCAGCCGCTCTTCCTCGCCGATGACTCCCTGCTGCTGCAGGCTGCTATAGCGATCCTGGTAGATAGCGGCCAGCTCCAGATTGCGGCGCGCCTCGCGAATCCTGGCCATCGCCTGATGCAGCGCGGTACGGACCTCAGCGGTCTCGCTGTTGATCTCACTGGCATACCAGATGGATGCGCTGATGATCAGGAATGAGAGTAATACCAGGCTGAGCAGGGCGGCAAAGGAGAGACGGTATCGGCGCAGGTAGTTGGAATGGATCATGACTCCACCTGCTGAGAGAAGCTGATAAGGATCTCGAACTCCCGGTCCTTATCCTGGTCATTGTTGCCTACTGCCTTGACTCCGGCACGGCCGGAGACCTGGCCGCTGGAACTGATGTCAACCGGCAGCTGGCGCACCGCGATATCCTCCACATGGGCCTGGTGGGAGAGTCGGTTACGCAACAGCTCGATCAGATCAAGCTGGCGACGGTAGTTCTCCGCCTCGCTTTTGATGATGCCTCGCATCAGCAGGTTGTGGACCAACCGGCCACTAACCTCTTGCGCCATGCTCTCGTCTGCCATGTCATCCATGCCCATCTCGTCGATCATCCCCAGCATGCCGCCCGGCTGCTGCCTGTTGTCCATATCATCGCCGCCCAGTGAGTTGTCACTACCTGTGGCCTGCGGCACTTCGTCTCCCAGCAGCCAGCGCAGGCTGGTGATCTGGATCTCCTCCAGGTCTGGTCTCTCCAGTACTCTGGAGACGGCTGCCAGCGCCTGACCAGGGAGGGCGGGATAGCTGTGCTGCCGGAAGCTGTCGAACCACTCTACCGAATGGCGCATGCGGGCCGCCTGCCCCAGTTGCTCCTCAATACCGCCATACTGCTTTTTAAAATGGCTATCGGCTTGCTGAGTGCTATGCAGCAACTGCGGAATCTTGGCGTGGTCGATGAGGGCCTCAACTACCTGATACTGGGAGAAGCCGAGGGCGATGCAGAATAGTCCCATGGCAGCCGCTTTGAGCATCTGTCCGGCCTGGTAGCCGTAGTAGTCCTGTAGGCCCGGCGGGTCAAGATAGGGCTGACTGCGTTGGGGAGCACGGGAGCAGAGCCAGGTGAAGAGTACGTTGCACAAAACCGACTCATCGGTGTTGATGCCAAATAACTCATACACTTCGGAGACCGATGCGATCACTGGGTCATGTAGATCAGATGCCTGTATCTCCTCGCGCAAGAGCCTGGCCCACTCGTCGCGTAGTAGTGCCACCGGACGCAGTGGTTCGCCGTTCTTGATGAAGTGCCGCGAGGCGAGAAAGGCACGGGTGTGCTGCAGCTCTTGCTGCAGGAAACGGCGGATCTCTGCTTTCCCACCTCGGGGCACTGCCGCCTGCCGGCTGAAGTAGAGTTTGCCGTTACGGAA
>NZ_AFOC01000091.1:0-15141 GCF_000224455.1 endosymbiont of Riftia pachyptila (vent Ph05) | reverse complement strand
CCCTGATCAAGCTGATGGCCGGCGAACTCACCCCTCTGGCCGGCAAGCTACTGCCCGCCCAGGAGCTGAAGATCGGCTACTTCGCCCAGCACCAGCTGGAGCAGCTCAACCTGCACGCCAGCCCACTGCAGCATCTGCAGCGTCTTGATGCCAAGGCCAGCGAGCAGTCTCTGCGGGATTTTCTCGGCGGATTTGGCTTTGCCGGTGAGCGCGCACTGGAGCCGGTCGCACCCTTCTCCGGCGGCGAAAAGGCGCGCCTGGTGCTGGCACTACTGGTCTACCAACGCCCCAACCTGCTGCTGCTCGACGAGCCCACTAACCACCTCGATCTGGAGATGCGCCACGCCCTCGGCCAGGCGCTGCAGGATTTTGAGGGGGCGATGGTGCTGGTCTCCCACGACCGTCACCTGCTGCGCATCACCTGCGACCGCCTCTGGTTGGTGTACGGCGGGCGCGTCGAACCCTTCAATGACGACCTGGAGGCCTATCCCGCCTGGCTGACGGCGCAGCGGCGGGAACAGGGGTCGGATGGAAACAGCCGCAGCGAGGGAGAGCATACCGCCGAGGCGCGCCGCGCCCGCAAACGTGCCGAGGCCGAGCGGAGGCGCCAGCTGCAGCCACTCAAACGCCAGATGACGAAGCTCGAACAGGAGATGGAACGCCTGCAGGCCAGCCAATCCATCCTGGAGAGTTCGCTGGCCGACACGGGTTTCTATCAGGAGGATAGAAAACAAGATCTAAAACAGCTGCTTGCCGAGAAAGCCGAGGTCGATCGCCAACTCCAAGCAATAGAGACCGACTGGTTTGCAATTGGAGAGCAATTAGAGGCTGCACAATTGGAAGAAACCGACTAAAGTACTCATACCCGCGGTGTGCGGGAGATACCGAGTTGAGGTTTTCCCCGACCGGAGCTATCGATTGATTTTGCATTTGATTGGTTGGTGGCGTTGTTATTTTCTCAAATGCATTTTTTTCAGTGAGCTTTGGAAATGAATATCTATGTTGGAAACCTCTCTTGGAACACCACCGATGATGAGTTGCATGAGCTTTTTGCTCCCTATGGCGCGGTAGACAGCGCCAAGGTCATTATGGACCGCGAGACCGGTCGCTCCCGCGGCTTCGGCTTTGTCGAAATGTCTGACAACAGCGCCGCACAGAGCGCCATCGATAGCCTCAACGACAGCCAGTTGGGCGGTCGCAGCCTGCGTGTCAACGAAGCCAAGCCCCGCACCAACAGCGGTGGTGGTGGTCGCGGTCGCTACTGATCCGTGCCCTGCTGATCAGGGAGGCCCGGCGGTCGCCGAGCCTCCCATTCCATCTCCGCCACAAACTCCCCTGATCCCATGAAAACGCTCTTCATCACGCTATTCCTGGCGCTGATCGCCTATCTTGTCTGGCCCTTCACCACCCTTTATCAACTCGACCAGGCGCTGCAACAGAGTGACCGGGCGCGGCTTGCCGAACTGGTGGATCTGCAGACAGTGCGGGCCGAGATCAAGCGCAAGATGAACAAAGAGATGGAGAGCAGCATCGGCGAGGTCTCTGGCAGCTTCGTCGAATGGCTGCAGAGTGGCATCCAGCGACTCGGCAGCGGTGCCATCGACCAGATGGTCGACCTGGAGTGGGCGATGCATCAGCTCCGCTCCCACAATCCGGACCCCCGTCAGGGCGGTCTACTGAATCAGCTGGACTACGCCTTTTTTGACGGCCCCAACAGCCTGTTGCTGCGTATCGGCGAGCTGGGTGAAAACCCGGTACACGCGCGCCTGACCCGCGACGGCGAGCGCTGGCGCATCACCGCGATCTACAACTAATCCTCCTCCCCCACCAGACAGTGGGCGAGTTGCGCCTGCACCCGCTCAATACCCATATCACGCAGCAACTGCACGTTGCGCTGGGGAATCTGCTCCGGGTTGGGATAACTCTCCAGGGCACGTGACAGCGGCGCCTCACGGATGACGTGGATCATCGGATAGGGTGAACGATTGGTGTAGTTGGCCGGATCATCCGCTGTGGCCCCTTCAAAACGGTAGTCAGGATGGAAGCTGGCGAGCTGAAACAGCCCCTCCAGCCCCGCCTCGGCGATCACCTCTTCCGCCAGCGTCAACAGTTCCAGATAGTCTGAAAACTGCTCCAGCCCTCTGGGAATGATAAACAGCGCCGTCTCCACCTCCGCCTCATCGAGGCGGTTGATCTGGTCCAGCTCCTGCAAAAAACTCTGGTAGATCGTCTCCAGTTGATCCGCCGGGGTGGCATGGAAACGCACCCGCCCCTGACCCATCGGCTGGGCCGCAAACGGGCAGAGATTAAGCCCCACCACCACCTCTTCCACCCACTGCCTGCAGGCAAGGATCGCCTCTGACTCATTCACCACTCACCTCCAGCAACTCAACCGGCAACCCCAAGGCGAGTTCGCCCTCAGCATTGTGTAAAAGATTCTGACCGAAAAGTACCTTATTGCCCTGGCGACGATAGCCGGACAGGGTCTTCAGCGGCTCCTCTCCGCGCTGCGCACTCTGCGGATCGATGGTGGTAATAACGCAACGAGAGCAGGGTTTCACCACCCGAAAAACCACCCCGCCGATTTGGATCCGCCGCCACCGGTCCTCCGCATAGGGCGTGCAGCCATCGACCACCAGATTGGGACGAAAACGGCGCATCGGCAGCGCAACCGGCAAACGCCGGTTGAGATCAGCCAGCGAGGCCTGCGAGATCAGTAGTAGCGGAAAGCCATCGGAGAAGGCGGTGTGATCTGAGCTGAGAGCATAGTCAGGATCGACCTGGCGGCGGGTCGAGTCGGG
This sequence comes from endosymbiont of Riftia pachyptila (vent Ph05), assembly GCF_000224455.1. Lineage (NCBI taxonomy): Bacteria > Pseudomonadati > Pseudomonadota > Gammaproteobacteria > endosymbiont of Riftia pachyptila. Next base: position 12,340 of record NZ_AFOC01000091.1, on the reverse strand, counting down.
CATGTAGACCAGTCGACAGGGGATCTCCAGAAACTCACTCAACCACCGATCGGCCTCCGCACCACAGACTAGCCCCCGGCAACGATCCTCCCAGACCTGCACCTCGATCCACTCATCCCCTTGAGGGTGCAGCGGTAGTGACAACGGCTGCTGACCATCGGCCCGTAGCAGCAGCCGATCCGACTCAATTGCCGGCTGGATCAGGGTCATACGCGGCAGGCGCCGCTGGCTGAGAAAGTGACCGGCCTGATCCACCAGCATCCAACGGCGATCGTAGTGCAGACCAAAGCTGTCCAGCTCGCTACGCTGCAGATCGATCCCGCCGAGGGATTTCACCGGATAGATACTCAGCCCGCTCAGTCGAATTAGTGATGGCTGCATGAAAAAATCTCCTACACTCCAGAGAAAAACCGCCGATAAGCATGGGACAGCAAGGCACTATAGGGAAGCGATACCTCCCCCGCCAGCCTCAATCACAGCAACAAGGAATCTTTGATGGATATCGTCCCTTACTTGAAACTCATGGTGCAGAAAAACGGCTCGGATCTCTTCTTCAGTACTGGCGCACCACCCAACCTCAAGGCCGAGGGGGATTGCCGTCCGATCGGCTCCACCCCGCTGCAGCCCGGCCAGGTGCGCAAGCTCGCCTACTCGGTGATGTCAGACGATCAGATACACGAGTTCGAGGCGACGCTGGAGTGCAATATGGCCATTTCCATCAGCAAACTGGGGCGGTTTCGCGTCAATGTCTTCAGACAGCGCGGCGATGTGGCGATGGTGATCCGCTACATCAAAGGGGTGATCCCGCCGGTGGAACAGCTCAATCTGCCGGTCATCCTGAAGGATCTGATCCTGCAGAAGCACGGCCTGATCCTGGTGGTCGGCGCCACCGGTTCGGGCAAGTCGACCACCCTGGCGGCGATGCTCGAGCACCGCAACCAGAACATGTATGGCCACATTCCTCACCATCGAGGATCCGATCGAATACCTCTACACCCACAAGCGGTCGATCGTCGACCAGCGCGAGGTTGGCATAGATACTCTCAGCTATGAAAATGCCCTAAAGAACGCCATGCGCGAGGCCCCTGACGTGATCCAGATCGGCGAGATCCGCGACATGGAGACGATGAAATACGCCATCGCCTACGCCGAGACTGGCCACCTCTGCCTCTCCACCCTGCACTCCAACAACGCCAATCAGGCCCTCGACCGGATCATCAACTTCTTTCCCGACACCGCCCGGCAGCAGCTCTACATGGACCTCTCACTCAACCTCAAGGCGGTGATCTCACAACGCCTGGTGCGCAACGTCAACGGCCAGCGCCTGCCGGCAGTAGAGATCTTGCTACTCACCAGCTACATCTCTGAGCTGATCCAGAAGGGCGACATCCACGGCATCAAAGAGGCGATGGAACAGGGCACAGAACGCGGCATGCAGACCTTCGACCAGTCGCTCTATAAGCTCTACCGGGAGGAGCGGATCAGCCTGGAGGAGGCCCTCAGCCACGCCGACTCACGCAACAACCTATCGCTGAAGATCCGCCTCTCGGAAGGCGCCAGCCCTGGCTTCTCCGGCAATCTCGGCATCACTGAGAAGCAGCCCTAACAACTGTGATACATGCAATCACTTACCGGTGACATAGTTTCTGGTTTAGCATCAGAGACCGCTGCATAATACGCGCTTCGTTAAGCATATTGGTGCAGTCAAGCCATGTCAGAAAAAGGCCACCCCAAACTGAAACAGTGTGATCCAACCAATCGCAGAATCACTGAACTGCCTCCGCTGGGCATGGAGACCAAGGCGATCGCGGATGACTTTCGCCGCTATTTCGCTCACACCCTCGGTCGCGACGACCACTGCAAATCGAGCCACTACCCCTACAAAGCGCTAGCGCTGGCACTGCGCGACCGTCTCATCGAGCGCTGGAAGACCACCCGTCGCGCCTACGAAGAGAGCGATTGCAAACGCACCTTTTACCTCTCACTCGAATTCCTGATGGGGCGTGCCCTAAGCAACACCATGCTCAACCTGGATCTCACTCAGCAGTCGTACAAGGCCCTCTACGATCTGGGCGTATCGCTGGAGGAGATCCGTGAGAGCGAGCCCGACGCCGGCCTCGGCAACGGTGGCCTGGGGCGGCTCGCCGCTTGCTTCCTCGACAGCTGCGCCAGCCTGCGGCTGCCGGTGCGCGGCTACGGGTTGCGCTACGAATACGGCATGTTCCGCCAGCACATCGCCAACGGCCAGCAGATCGAGGATCCAGACCACTGGCTACGCGACGGCAACCCCTGGGAGCTGGAGCGGCCCGAGTATGTGCAACGCATCAAGTTTGGCGGGCGCGTCGAGCAGGGCCGCGACGCCAGCGGCCGGCTGCACATCCGCTGGGTCGACACCCACGACGTGCTGGCGGTACCCTACGACATCCCGATCCCCGGCTACCGCAACAATACCGTCAACACCCTGCGGCTGTGGAAGGCCGCCGCCACCGACGAGTTTGACCTGGAGGAGTTCCACGCCGGCGGCTACACCGAGGCGGTGAAGAAAAAGAACGACGCAGAAAACATCACCATGGTGCTCTACCCCAACGACGCCAGCGAGAACGGCAAAGAGCTGCGGCTGCGCCAGCAGTACTTCCTCGCCTCCGCCAGTATCAAAGACGTAATCCGCGAATGGCATGAGAGCCACCAGGATTTCAGCGAGTTTGCCGAGAAAAACTGCTTCCAGCTCAACGACACCCACCCCAGCATCTCGGTGGCTGAACTGATGCGCCAGCTGATGGATGAGCAGCATCTCGGCTGGGACGACGCTTGGGCCATCACATCCCGCACCATGGCCTACACCAACCACACCTTACTGCCGGAAGCCCTGGAACGCTGGCCGGTGCGCCTATTCCAGCAGCTACTACCACGCCTGCTGGAGATCATCTACGAGATCAACGCCCGCTTTCTCGCCCAGGTAGCGCAGCATTGGCCCGGCGACACCGACCGCTTGCGCCGCATATCGATCATCGAGGAGGGACACGAGCCAATGGTGCGTATGGCCTACCTCGCCATCGTCGGCAGCTTCTCGATCAACGGCGTCGCCGCACTGCACACCCAGCTGCTCACCGCCGGCCTGTTCCACGACTTCTATGAACTCTGGCCGGAACGCTTCAACAACAAAACCAACGGCGTCACCCCACGGCGCTGGCTCGCCGCCTGCAACCCCGGCCTGCGTGAACTGATCACCAAGAGCATCGGCGACGACTGGATCGCCAACCTGCCCGAGATCAGCCAGATCGAAAAGCTCGCCGACAGCCGCGTGTTCCGCCGCAAGTGGCGCGACATAAAACAAACCAACAAGCAGCGCCTGGCAGCGATGGTCAAGGCCGACTGCGACGTGGAGTTCAACCCCGAATCGCTGTTCGACGTGCAGGTCAAACGCATCCACGAATACAAACGTCAGCTGCTCAACATCCTGCATGTAATCCACCTCTACAATCGCATCCGCGCCGGCGACACCGCCAACTGGACCAACCGCTGCGTACTGATCGGCGGCAAGGCGGCACCTGGCTATGTGATGGCAAAGCTGATCATCAAACTGATCAACAACGTTGCGCGAGTGGTCAACAACGATCCGGATGTCGGCGACAAACTGAAGGTCGCCTTCATCCCTAACTATCGGGTCTCAGCAATGGAGGTTATCGCCCCCGGCACCGACCTCTCGGAGCAGATCTCCACCGCCGGCAAAGAGGCCTCCGGCACCGGCAACATGAAGTTCATGATGAACGGCGCAGTCACCATCGGCACCCTCGACGGCGCCAATATTGAGATTATGGAAGAGGTCGGCAAGAAGAACTTCTTCCTCTTCGGCCTGACCGCGACAGAGGTCGACACGCAGCGCATACACTACGATCCGAATCGGATCATCGACAATGACGCCGATTTCCGCCAGGTAATGCAACTGCTGGAGTGCGGCTACTTCAACCAGTTCGAACCGGGGCGGTTCGACACAATCATCGAGTCGATCCGCAACCCCTACGATCCGTGGATGACCGCCGCCGACTTCCGCAGCTATGTGGAGGCCCAACAGCGTGCCGCCGAGGCCTATCAGGACCAGGAGCAGTGGCTTCGCATGAGCATCATCAACAGCGCGCGCAGCGGCCGTTTCTCCACCGACCGCACCATGCAGGAGTACAATCGCGACATCTGGCGGATGCAGCCGGTGGCCCCGCTGCCCCTGACCCCTGCTGATCCATGAGCGCGGAAAACATCCACTGCTGGATCTACCGCAGCCCGCGCAAGCAGGAGATGTACCTCTACCTGCGCGAGCAGGACGCCTTCGAACAGCTGCCCGAGCCCCTGCTCAAACGCTTTGGCAGACCAACGTTGGTGATGGAGCTGGAGCTAAATGCCGGTCGCCAGCTGGCGCGGGAGGATGTGGGCAAGGTGATGCAGAATCTGCACAGCCAGGGCTTCCATCTGCAGATGCCGCCACGGATTGAGGTCGATCTCTACCAGGGCGACAGCGGCGGCTTTTGACCCAGCCCATATCAGATATAGGGCGGCCCGTGGCCGCCGCGTATCATCTATAAAATCAAGGATAATGTCGGGCGCAGCCCGACCTATAAATATGCCACATTTAATCGCCGGATTACTGGCACTCCTACTGCTCAGCGCCTGCGGCCAGAAAGGCCCGCTCTACCTACCGCCCGCGGCACAGCCACAGGTCGATCCTACAACCGAGCAGCCTACCCAGGCACCAGACCAGAAGAAGCACTGATCTATGGACCATTTCGACTATCAAGGCGACCAGCTCTACGCCGAGCAGGTGCCACTCACCGAGATTGCCAGACACTACGGCACCCCCTGCTATGTCTACTCCCGCGCCACCCTGGAGCGCCACTGGCACGCCTTCGACGACGCCTTCGGTGCACACCGCCACTTGGTCTGTTTCGCGGTCAAGGCCAACTCTAATCTGGCGGTGCTGAATCTGCTGGCGCGCCTCGGTTCCGGCTTCGACATCGTCTCGGTGGGCGAGCTGGAGCGGGTGCTGGCAGCCGGTGGTGAGCCGGCCAAGGTGCTCTTCTCCGGCGTCGGCAAGCGCGAGGATGAGATGCGCCGCGCGCTTGAGGTCGGCATCCGCTGCTTCAACGTCGAATCAGAAGCGGAGCTGGAACGCCTCAACCGGGTCGCCGGCGAGATGAGTGTACGTGCGCCGGTATCGATCCGCGTCAATCCCGACGTGGACGCCCAGACCCACCCCTATATCTCCACCGGACTAAAGGAGAACAAGTTCGGCATCGAGATCCAGCAGGCCCCAGCAATCTATCGCCAGGCCGCCGCCATGCCCAACATCGAGATCAAGGGAATCGACTGCCACATCGGCTCCCAGCTCACCGAGCTGTCGCCATTCCTCGACGCACTCGACCGGGTGCTGCTGCTGGTCGAGCAACTGGAGAGCGACGGCATCGCCATCCAACACCTCGACCTGGGTGGCGGCCTCGGCATCCACTATACGGATGAAACGCCTCCCCAGCCCGCCGACTACGCCCGGGCCCTGGGAGAACGCCTCGGCGATCGCGACTACGAACTGCTGGTGGAACCAGGCCGTGCCATCGCCGGCAACGCCGGGATACTGCTGACCAGGGTCGAGTTCCTCAAGCCCACCGAGCTCAAGCCCTTTGCCATCATCGACGCCGCCATGAACGACCTGCTGCGCCCCGCGCTCTATCAGGCCCATCAGCAGATCGTGCCGGTCGACCGCAACAGCCAGGGCAACCGCGCCCGCTACGATCTGGTCGGCCCGATCTGCGAGACCGGCGACTTCCTCGGCAAGGGCCGCGAGCTAAGCCTCAGCCCCGGCGACCTGCTGGCGGTGCGCTCCAGTGGCGCCTACGGCTTCACCATGAGCTCCAACTACAACTCCCGCCCGCGCGCCGCTGAGGTGATGGTGGATGGTGACCAGCACTACCTGGTGCGCCGGCGCGAAAGCCTTGAAGATCTCTATCGGGGCGAACAGCTGCTGCCGTGAAACGCATCCCGGAACCCGTCGAGCTGATGGATGAGAAGGCGCAGGCCAAGGCCTACGCCGAAGCCGATTTCAGGGAGCCCAACCAGCTCTTTCTCGATAGGCTCTTGGCACTCATGGGGGATCGAGCACCCAATCATGCCCTCGACCTGGGCTGCGGCCCGGCTGACATCACCCTGCACGTCGCCCGCCACTGGCACGACTGCCGGGTAGATGGCCTGGATGGGGCCGAGGCGATGCTGGCCCACGGCCGCCGACTGCTACAGCGCCACCCCGCCACCGAGGCGCGGGTAAACCTAATCTGCGACACTCTGCCCAGCGCCCTGCTACCACAACGGGCCTACGACCTGATCTTCTCCAACTCGCTACTGCACCATCTGCACAATCCCGACATTCTCTGGCAAACCATCCAATCCACCGCCATCCCTGGTGCCGCCATCTTCATCATGGACTTGAGGCGCCTCAACTCGCCACAGGCGGTGGAATCACTGGTGCAACACTACGCTGCTAACGAGCCCCAGATCCTGCAACGCGACTTCCGCGCTTCACTGTGCGCCGCCTTTACTCCCGATGAGGTGCAGCAGCAGTTGAACGAGCGGGGGCTGACCACACTCAGCGTGCACAATCTCAGCGACCGTCATCTGAGCATCAGCGGCTTTCTACCCGGCTGACACTCCCGCCTGCTCTGCTAATATTCTCTGCACCCACAGCCACTGCAAAAGATTGGACCATGGCCTCATCCCGATGCTTTTCTCCACTCATCCGGCTCCTCCTGCTGATTGCACTGGGCTGGAGCGGCCAGACTGTCACCGAGCCCTTGCCAAGTAGCTCCGGCGCAACGCTCTACTTCAAGCTGCCCATCGACGGTTCTCAGACCCGTCAGCCAGGAGAGCCGCATCGGCCTCTCACTGCATCACACCCTGACCAATACCCCCTCAAACTCATCCCAATCATCACCACACCAACTCTCCCTGGTCGACTGGAGTTACAGCGCTCAGCAAGGACCACGTCTGACCATGCTCGGCATCAACCCAATGATCGTCAAGCGCAGCCATCTCAGCGCTGCAGAGAGGGCAAAGCAGGAGCAACTGGAGGAGAATCTACAGACAATCCTCATTGTCGGACTGGGGCTAGCAACCGCCTCCGGGGTGATCGCCAGCTCCGACTGAGGCTCTGGCGATCCAGCTCCACTTTGCAGTCAGGCGTAGGCTTGCTAGCCTTGGCAGATGCAACTCCGATTCAGCAAAATGCAGGGCATCGGCAACGACTTTGTGGTCTTCGATGCGATCAACCAAAGCGTCGAACTGAGTGCCACGCAGTACCGTGCCATCGCCGACCGACGCTTCGGCGTCGGCTGTGACCAGATCCTGCTGGTGGAGTCGCCGCGCCTGCCCGATACCGATTTCCACTACCGCATCTTCAACGCCGACGGCTCCGAGGTGGAGCAGTGCGGCAACGGAGCGCGCTGTTTCGCCCGCTTCGTGCACGAGAAGGGGCTGAGCTCGAAGCGCAGCATCCCGGTCGGCACCACCTCGGGGCGGATCGTCCTCAATCTGCTGGATGACGGGCTGGTCCAGGTCGATATGGGCGAACCGATCCTCGACCCTACCGCCATCCCCTTCCAGGCCGACACCATTGCCACCAGCTATCCGCTGCAGGTGGGGGGCGAGCAGCTGATGGTCGGCGCTGTCTCGATGGGCAACCCGCATGCGGTTCTGCTGGTCGATTCGGTAGATAGCTTCCCGGTGGAGCGGCTCGGCCCGCTGATCGAAAACCATCCGCGCTTTCCGCAGCGGGTCAATGTCGGCTTCATGCAGGTGATCGATCGCAATCAAATCCAGCTGCGGGTGTTCGAACGCGGTTCCGGCGAGACCCTCGCCTGCGGTACCGGTGCCTGCGCCGCAGTGGTCGCCGGCCGGCTGCAGGGATTACTCGATCAACGGGTCCAAGTCAATCTCCCCGGAGGGAATCTTGTGGTAGAGTGGCCAGGAGAAGAATACCCCGTGCTGATGAGCGGACCGGCAGTCACTGTGTTTGAGGGGAAGATAGAACTATGAGCCAACAGGCCAACCAACCCGACACCCCCGCCAGCCTCGAGAGCGAAGCGGCTGTGATCGAATATCTGAAAAACCACCCCGATTTCTTCAACCGCCACCCTGAGGCGCTCAGCGAGCTTGAGATTCCCCACCAGAGCGGTGCGGCAGTCTCACTAATCGAGCGCCAGGTGGAGAGCCTGCGAACCCAGATGCATAGCTACCAGACCAGGCTCGACGAATTGATCGCGGTAGGCCGCGACAACGACCAGCTGCAGCAGAAGCTGCACCGGCTGACCCTGGCACTGATCGACGCTGTCACCTTCGAAGAGGTGCTGACCGCCCTGGAAGACGAACTACACGGCGACTTCAAGGCCGATGCGGTGGAGCTGCGCCTTTTCTCCAACCCTCATCTGACCGATCACTATGGCGAAGAAAACCCAAAACTCTCCGCCACCTTCGACTCATTTTTCAAGAAAAACGCACCGGTCTGCGGCACGCTGGAGGAGGAGGAGCTGGCCTTCATCTTCGGCACCGAGGGGAAAGATATCGCCTCCACCGCGCTGATCCCGCTGAACAGCGACGGGGTGCTGGGTCTACTTGCAATCGGCAGCCGCGATGCGGATCGCTTCGCCCCCCACCACGGCACCGACTTCCTCGCTCGCCTCGGCGACGTGATCGGCCGCACCCTGCAAGCGGTCTCGCTGCCGGGTCTCTAGTCTGTCATGTCCGACCCCGCCCAAGCCTCTGAGCTACAGTGCTGGGTGGATCGTTTCCTACTTCATCTGCGTGATGAGCGCCGCCTCTCGCCCCATACTCTGGCGAGCTACCGGCGCGATCTAAGCCAGCTCATCCACTGGCTCGATGAGCAGGGCATCTCCCACTGGTCGCATCTCAGCGCCAATCAGATCCGTGGCTACATCGCCCAGCGCCACCGCCAGGGCCTGGCTGCCAAAAGCCTGCAACGGGAGCTCTCCAGCCTACGTAGCCTCTACCGCTTTCTGCTGCGCGAACAGGCTGTCGACAACAATCCAGCGCTGGGGGTTCGCGCACCCAAAGCACAACGCAGGCTGCCCGCAACCCTTGATGCCGACCAGCTGAGCCAGCTCCTGGAGATCAGCGATGACTCGCCGGTGGCCCTGCGCGACCGGGCGATCATGGAGCTCTTCTACTCCTCAGGTCTGCGCCTGGCGGAGCTGATCGACCTCGATCTGGGGCAGATCGACCAGGCCGACGCGGAGGTTGAGGTGATGGGCAAGGGCTCCCGGGCCCGCAGGTTGCCGGTAGGGCGCAGGGCGCTGCAGGCCATTGAGGCCTGGCTGGCAGTCCGCCCCCAGCTCGCGGCGATTGACGAACCGGCACTGTTTGTCGGCGTGCGCGGCCAGCGCATCAGCCGTTCCACCATCCAGAAGCAGCTACGTCACTGGTCACGACAGCAGGGCAGCCCGCACAACCTGCATCCGCACATGCTCCGCCACTCCTTCGCCAGCCATCTGCTGGAATCCTCCGGCGATCTGCGCGCGGTGCAGGAGCTGCTCGGCCACGCCAACATCAGCACCACCCAGATCTACACCCACCTCGATTTCCAGCACTTGGCGCAGGTCTACGATCAAGCCCATCCGCGGGCGAAGAAGCAAAAATAACCGCGTATTACCTTCAGTTTCCCTACCTCCAGCCGAACCTTTTGTGCATCCAACTGAGGAAGATGAGATGACCCACCCGATTCGGCTACGCCTTCTACTGCTTCTGCTGATTGTCTCGACCCTGCTGCTCGCAGAACCCGCCCTTGCCAACAAGTTTGTCACCATCGGCAGTGGGGTCAGCGGCTCATCGAGCCTCAAACTCGGCTTCCTCAAGGACGCCGCCTACATCACTGGCGCTATTTTTGCTCTGATGGCGGTCGGCGCCCTGCTGATGCGCAACCGCAATGCACACTCAGTCGACTTTACCCTCGGTAAACAGGCTGCCATCATCCTCGCCATCCTCTCCTCCCTCTGTTTTCTCTTCGCCCTGCTTGCCTGAGACCGCCACCACATACCCATTTGGCTCTAATCTGGCCTGCGACAAGTCAGATTGATAGAGATTCCGGCGCAAAATCCCAGCCCACCGTTTTTTCCCCTCCCCGCCTCGGGTACAATCAGCCTCCTTTCTGTCAGATGCAGGCTCGACGTGGAAACCTTCAAAGGCACAACAATTCTTTCGGTGCGCCGAGGCGGCAAGGTCGTCATCGGTGGAGACGGCCAGGTCTCGCTGGGCAACACCGTAATGAAGGGCAATGCGCGCAAGGTGCGCTCGCTCTACAAGGGACAGGTGATTGCTGGGTTTGCCGGCGCCACCGCCGACGCCTTCACCCTGTTCGAACGCTTCGAGGCGAAGCTGGAGAAGCACCACGGCCACCTCACCCGCTCAGCCGTGGAGCTGGCTAAGGACTGGCGCACCGACCGCATGTTGCGCCGCCTGGAGGCGCTGCTCTGCATCGCCGACGCCAAAGCCTCGCTGATCATCTCCGGCACCGGCGACGTGATCGAGCCGGAGAACAGCCTGATGGCAATCGGCTCCGGCGGCGCTTTTGCCCAGGCCGCCGCCAGCGCGCTGCTGCAAAACACCGAGCTGAACGCCCGCGAGGTGGTGGAGAAAGCGTTGCACATCGCCGCCGACATCTGCATCTACACCAACCACAACCTGATTCTAGAAGAGCTCGACAGCGAGAACTAACCCACTATGTCGGAAATTACCCCACAACAGATCGTTGCCGAACTAGATAAACACATCATCGGCCAGGCCGACGCCAAGCGCGCCGTCGCCATCGCACTGCGCAACCGCTGGCGCCGGGCCCAGGTGCCCGAGGCGCTGCGCAACGAGATCACGCCGAAGAACATCCTGATGATCGGCCCCACGGGGGTCGGCAAGACCGAGATCGCGCGCCGCCTGGCAAAGCTAGCCGACGCGCCCTTCCTCAAAGTCGAGGCAACCAAGTTCACCGAGGTCGGCTATGTCGGTCGGGATGTGGAGTCGATCGTGCGTGACCTGGCCGACTCGGCAGTGAAGATGATACGCGAAAAGGAGATCGCCAAGGTCGAGGACGAGGCCAGCGCAGCGGCCGAGGAGCGTCTGCTCGACGTCCTGCTGCCCGCCCCCAAACCGAGCGGCTGGGAGGAAGAGAGCGCCAGCAGTGGCGGTGTCTCCCGCCAGACTCGGGAGCGCTTCCGCGCCAAGCTGCGTGACGGCGAACTGGATGACAAGGAGATCGAGATCGAGGTCAGTGCCGCCCCGATGGGCGTGGAGATCATGGCCCCTCCCGGCATGGAGGAGATGACCAGCCAGCTGCAGGGGATGTTCCAGAACATGGGCAGTGGCCGCTCGCGAAAACGCAAGCTACGCATCCGCGACGCCCTCAAGGTGCTCAAGGATGAAGAGGCGCAGAAGCGCATCAACGAGGAGGATCTAAAGCTGCACGCCATCAATCTGGTGGAGCAGCACGGCATCGTCTTCCTCGACGAGCTGGACAAGGTGGCCAGCCGGGCCGAACACGGCGGCGCCGATGTCTCCCGCGAGGGGGTGCAGCGCGACCTGCTGCCGCTGGTGGAGGGCTGCACCATCTCCACCAAACACGGTATGGTCCGAACCGACCACATCCTGTTCATCGCCTCCGGTGCCTTCCACCTTTCCAAGCCGTCGGACCTGATCCCGGAGCTGCAGGGGCGGCTGCCGATCCGGGTCGAGCTGAGCGCCCTGAGTACCGAGGATTTCAGCCGTATCCTCACCGAGCCGGACGCCTCACTCACCGAGCAGTATCAGGCGCTGATGGCCACCGAGCAGGTCGAGCTGGAGTTCACCGACGACGCCATCCAGCGCATTGCGGAGACCGCCTGGCAGGTCAACGAGCACACCGAGAACATCGGCGCACGGCGCCTCCACACCGTGATGGAGCGGTTGCTGGAGCAGATCTCCTTCGATGCCTCAGAGCACACTGGCGAGCACTTTACGGTAGACGCGGCCTATGTGGACGATCAGCTCGCCGCGCTGGCAGCTGACGAAGATCTCAGCCAGTACATCCTCTAGCCCGATGATCGACTTCCCATCACAGAAGCGCCAGGCAACCCAACCCTGCACCGGGATTAACTGCCGCCGCCATCAGGTACAATCCACGCCGGATTCAACAGCTACGAGGTAACCAGTGATGTCCCATCCGATTCCTACCGAGATCCACCTGCACCGCCAGTCGCGCCGGCTAGAGATCAGCTTCGACGACGGCGAGAAGTTCGAATATCCGGCGGAGTATCTGCGGGTTTTCTCT
>NZ_AFOC01000092.1:0-13917 GCF_000224455.1 endosymbiont of Riftia pachyptila (vent Ph05) | reverse complement strand
GGATGATGGCGGAGCTGGATGCCCTGGGGAAGATCACCCTGGAGGGTGATCTTTTTCGATACCGCCAAGGCCACCCTGAAACCCAAATCCAAGGCTGCACTGGAGCCAGTCCTCAACCTGTTGAACAACTATCCTGATCTGGTGCTTGAGGTTGCAGGACATACCGACAGTCAAGGCAAGGCTAAAGCCAATCTGGATCTCTCGAATCACCGTGCTGCGAGTGTACGGCGCTGGCTGTTGGAGCACGGCGTTCAAGCGGATCGCTTATTGGCCCGGGGTTATGGTGAAGATCATCCGGTGGCTGACAACGGCACCTCGGAGGGACGGGCAAAGAATCGACGGGTAGAGCTGATCAAGAAGGCGGGTGGCAAGAGCCAGCGCATCATCGCCCTGTTACACCCCTACCCCGGTTCGGTGTTGCTCAAGGCGGAGGGGCCTGTCGAGGGCGATGGACTGCAGCAGGTAGTGGCCCAGTTGTGGATGATAGAAAGCTCTGCCGAACCAGTGGTGATTATATTCCCTTGCCTTGCGCTTTTCCCCCGTAGGTCTTATCCAAGGCATGACTCTCCCAGCTGATCCAGCTGCTGTTGATACTCTGCGAAGTTGGTCTCTGTTATTAGCATTGACATTTGTCAAAAGAATTGAAATTTCAGCGATTGAATATACAAAACTGGCAGTGGTAGTATCGGCCCCTAATTCCACAGATTTGATGTGTGAATTCCCGACGTTTTTACTGCGGAACCCCCCCGGCCATGCCGGACGAAGCAGCCGATAGACCGAGGTTGACGGAGTTGGTGTCCGGGTTTGCAGTCTGGGGCCGGAGTCGGACCGACTTGGTTTGAATGTGGCACGGGCGGAGAAATCCCTATGAGTGGCGAACAGCAAAAAGAAGCCGATAGCGAGAGCAAGGCCGTGAGCGATGCCGACAAACAGGGGCAACCCCAGGCGCGCATGGTCACCGTATCCATCATGGGCAAGCCCGCTCAGGTTCCCGAGGACGCCACGATCATGCGGGCCATCGAACACAGCGGCCAGCAGATCATCCGCGGCGCGGGCTGTCGCGAGGGCTTCTGCGGCGCCTGCGGCACCATCTACCGGCTGCCCGGCGACTATCGAATCCATACCGGCCTTGCTTGTACCACCCTGGTCCAAGACGGCATGGCGCTCTCCCAGATACCCTCAGTGCCTTTAGAGAAAGCGGTCTACGATCTGGAAGAACTCACTCCCGACGTCGACACCATCAAACAGCTCTATCCGGCCACCTTCCGTTGCGTGGCCTGCGGCACCTGCACCAAAGCCTGTCCGCAGGGGCTTCAAGTCATGGACTACATCCAGGCGGCCATGCGCGGCGACATCGCCGAGCTTATGGAGCTCTCCTACGACTGCGTTGCCTGCGGCCTGTGCGCCCTGCGCTGCCCCGCCGAGATTATCCAGCACAAGGTCGGCATCCTCGGCAAGCGCCTCTACGGACGCTATTTGCGCAAGCAGAGCAAGGAACTCGATAGTCGCCTCCAGCAGATAANGGACGGCGAGTACAACGGCGAATATGCCGAGTTGATGTCCCTTGGACAGAGAGGCCCTCAGCGAGCGGTATTACGCGCGGGATATGGAGTAGCACGCTTCCCGGTGGGATTCGGGAAGGTAAAACAAAACCACTTTCGGGGCGTTTAAAGGTCGGTTTCGCATCGACGACAAGCGTGCTTTCGGAGGAGACGAATGTATCCGGATTATTTGAAGGGTTTGCTTGAAAAGGTAGACCAGACTCGACCCAAAAGGCTGGAACTCGCGAAGGGCAGCGAGCCGGTCTATCCACCGATGAACGCGGCGGAACGGGAAGACGTGCTATCGAAATTCCATCCCGATTCCGCCTCCGCCGCGCGCAGCCGGATCCGCATCGGACCCAACAAGGACGAGGAGCTCACCACTGAGATCACCGAACTCCTCGAAGCCCACTCGATGGTCGATCCGAAGCGGGTGGAGGCACATCTCGCCAACCCCGATTACGAGACTGACATGCTGATCATCGGCGGCGGCGGGGCTGGCTGCTGGGCCGCCATCACCGCCATGAAGAACGGTGTCAACTCGATGATCGCCACCAAGCTCCGTCTTGGCGACGCCAACTCCATGATGTCCGAGGGCGGCATGCAGGCCGCCGTCGCGGCTCAGGATTCACCGACCCGCCACTATCTGGACGCCATCGGCGGCGGCCATTTCGACAACAAGCCGGAACTGGTTCGCGCATTGACCGAGGACGGCCCGGACGTGGTCAGGGAGCTGGAGAACCTGGGCGTCATGTGGGACAAGATGGAGGACGGTTCACTCCAGGTCATGCACGGCGGCGGCACCTCGCGTAAGCGCATGGTCTCCTGCCGCGACTACATCGGCGCCGTCATCATGCGCACGCTGATGGACGAGGTGGAGAACCACCCGGACAAAATCACCATCCGTGAATTCGAGCCGGCCATCGAGCTGCTGTTGGACGATAAGGGCCAGTGCGCCGGCGCCATCCTTTACAACCTCGATACCGAGCAGTTCCTGGTGGTCAGGGCCAAGGCGACGGTGATCGCCACCGGCGGCTTCGGGCGGCTGCATATCCGCGGCTTCGCCACCACCAATCACTACGGCGCCACCGGCGACGGGCTGGTCATGGCCTATCGGGCCGGTGCCAACCTCAAGTTCATGGATTCGGTCCAGTACCATCCCACCGGAGCTGTATACCCCGAGCAGATCGCCGGCTTCCTGATCACCGAGAAAATCCGCGGCGCCGGCGGCCAGCCGCTGAACAAGAACGGAGAACTCTTCGTCTTCCCGCGCGAGCCCCGCGACGTGGAGAGCGCTGCCATCATTCGAGAGTGCAGCAGCGAACGCAACAACGGCGTCGACACCGCCGCCGGTCGCACCGGGGTGTGGCTGGACTCACCGATCATCGACATGATCCACGGCGAAGGCTACACCCGGCACCAGTTCCCCGGCATGTGCCGGGCGTTCGACCGTTACGGCATCGACATCACCAAGCAGCCGATGCTGATCTACCCCTCGCTGCACTATCAGAACGGCGGCGTCGAGATCAACGAGCGTTGCGAGACCAATATTCCGGGCCTGTTCGTCGCCGGAGAGGCCTCAGGCGGCGTCCACGGCCGCAACCGTCTGATGGGCAATTCGGTGCTCGACTACAACGTCTTTGGTCGCCGCGTCGGCAGGCAGGCCAGTGAATACGCCAAGTCGGCGAAGCTCGGCAAGCTCAACCTGGATCATGTGACAGCCTATACCGGGGAGATGATGGAACAGGGCATCGACAGCGATCTGATTTCGCCAGTGATTCTGCCCTCTTATACCCCCGAGGACGTCAGGCTCCAGCAGCTAGCCCGCCTCGGCAATATCCCGGCACGTCACTCCATACTGCGCAGCCGTATCGGTTGCGCTTGCGGCAAAGGGAAGGAGGGCAAGTGATCGGCCCATTGCTGTTCATCACGGGCGCGGGAGAAATCTCATGACGGTGCACGTCTCAAGAGACAAGGTCCACAGCGGATTCACGACCAAGGTTCAGAGGCTCGCCAATCAGAATCTCATGGCCTGCTACCAGTGCGGAAAATGTTCTGCCGGCTGCCCCATGGCCGCCTATATGGACATCCCGCCGAACCAGATGATTCGGCTGGCGCAACTGGGAATGGAGGAGGATCTGCTTAACTGCGAGGCGATCTGGCTCTGTGTCTCCTGCCTGACCTGCAATACGCGCTGTCCCAAGGGGGTTCGGATCGCCGAATTGATCGAGTCCCTGCGCCAGGTAAAGCTGCGCGCACGGCAGGATCACCTGCAAGTGGACAAGATTTCCGCAGAGGATCTGCGCGCCATTCCACCCATTGCCCTCATCGGCAGCATGAGAAAGTTCACCTCGTAGGATTCCCATGAAGCTCAGCTATTATCCCGGTTGCACCCTAAAGAACCACGCCCGGAACTTCGAGGATTCCACTCTGTACGCAATGGACCGGCTTGGGGTGGAGGCGGTGGAGCTGGAACGCTGGAACTGCTGCGGCACCGTCTACTCCCTCTCCGCGGACGATCTGATGCGCCAGGTGGCGCCGATCCGCAACCTGATCCGCGCCAAGGAGGGGGGGAACTCGCAGCTCATGACCGGGTGCTCCATGTGTTTCAATACCCTCAAACGGGCCAATCATCGCGCCCGACCAATGAAGAAGACCTGGCCCGCATGAATGCCTTCATGTATGACGAGCCGGTCGATTACGAAGGGGATGTCGACGTCCTCCATGTTCTGGAGGTGGTGCGTGATCAGATCGGATTCGATGCCATCCGCGAGCGGGTCGTCAAGCCCCTCGAAGGTCTACGCGTGGCCTGTTATTACGGCTGCATGCTGGTGCGGCCCAATGAAGCGGCAATCGACGACACCGAGAACCCCAGTGTGCTTGAGGATCTGATTACGGCCCTGGGTGGCGAGCCAGTGGATTTCAGTCATAAGACTGAGTGCTGTGGCGCCCACCAGACCGTCGACAAGCCCGAAATCGTCGCCGACAAGACTTACGGGATCCTGGGTGCCGCAATGGCGCAGGGTGCGGACACCGTAGCAGTCAGTTGTCCCCTGTGCGCCTTCAATCTGGACCACCGTCAGGAGACAACTCTGAAGCTCCATTCTGACTTCCATACCATGCCGGTCGTTTATTTCTCGCAGCTGATGGCCATCGCCCTCGGGGGTTCCGAGTCGGTACTGAGGCTGGATCTCCATCACACACCTCCCGCCCCCCTGCTGGCCGGGAAGGGTCTGCTCTGAGGAAAACAACGATGGCATTCGGCAAAATCAAAGAGATCACCGGCGTTGTCACCATCAACAAGTCTTGGTGCAAGGGATGCGGCTTCTGCGTCAATTATTGCCCGACCGATGCCCTCGCCATGTCATCTGAATATAACGCCAAGGGATATCATCCCCCGTTCGTCAAATCGCCGGATGATTGCAGGAATTGTGATTTCTGCCAGACGATCTGTCCGGAATTCGCCATTTACGTCACCCGCAAGGCGGAACAAGAGGAGAATGAGAATGCGTAAGACTGCCGCCGACCCAAAAGGCGTACTCGAGGGCTCTCACTTCCTCGACGGCGATCACGCACTTGCCGAAGGGGCGCTGGCGGCCGGATGTCGCTTCTTCGCTGGCTATCCGATCACGCCCTCGACCGAGACCGCCGAACGCTTCGCCGAACGTTGTCCTGCTGCTGGTGGCCTGTTCATCCAGATGGAGGATGAGATTGCGTCCATCGCTGCCCTGGTTGGCGGCGCCTGGGGTGGACGAAAGGTGATGACGGTGACCTCGGGTCCCGGCCTCTCATTGATGATGGAAAATATCGGCCTGGCCGTCATGACGGAGACGCCCATGGTGATCGCCGACGTCCAGCGTGCCGGCCCCTCTACCGGGCTGCCGACCCTCCCCGCCCAACAGGATATGATGCAGATACGCTGGGGATCACACGGCGACTACCGGATTATTGCTCTCTGCCCAGATTCACCGCAGGAGTGTTTCGACCTGGCGGTGGAGGCATTCAACCTGTCGGAAACCTATCGAGTCCCGGTCTTCATCATGGCCGATGAGACCGTCGGCCATATGCACGAGAAGGTGGTCATCCCACCCGCCGAGGAAATCGGGGTGGTGGAGCGCAACTGGCACCAGGGTCCCAAGGCGGATTACCGCCCCTACCAGTTCACCGGCAAGGATGTCGCACCCATGGTCAAGGCGGGTGACGGTTACCGGTTCCACATCACCGGTCTCACCCATGACGAGCGTGGCTATCCAAACCTGACCGTGGAGCAAAACGAAAAGGTTGTCACCCACCTGATCGAGAAGATCGATTCAAACGCCGACAAGATCATCCGGCTCGAGGAGAATGAGGTGGATGGCGCGGAGGTCGTCGTCGTCTCCTACGGCATCACCTCACGGATCGTCTCCCGGGCGGTGCAGTTGGCGCGTGAGGCCGGTATCAAGACGGGATCGCTGCGGCTCATCACCATCTGGCCCTTCGCGGAGAAACGAATCCAGGAGCTGGCCGGCAAGGTGAAGGCGATCGTGGTTCCGGAGATCAATTATGGTCAGATGGTAAGAGAAGTCGAACGCAGTGCGGCCGGCCAGTGCCGCGTCGTCAGTGTCCCCCATTGCGGAGGCGCGGTGCATGATCCCGACGTCATCCTTGACGCTATCATGGAGGCCAGCAAATGAGCATTGAAGTAAATATCGATGAATTCCGTGCAGAGAGTCCGATGACAGATTTCCTCCGCATGGAGCGGATGCCACACATCTGGTGTCCAGGCTGCGGTATCGGCACCGTGGTCAACTCCTTCGCCGAGGCCGTCAAGAAGAGCGGTATTGACATGGACAAGCTGGCGGTGATCTCCGGCATCGGCTGCACCGGTCGGGTCGCCGGCTATGTGAACTTCGACTCCATCCACACTACCCATGGGCGCGCCATCCCCGTCGCCACTGGCCTCAAGCTGGCCAACCCCGATCTCAAGGTAGTGGTGGTCAGCGGTGACGGCGATCTCACGGGTATTGGCGGCAACCACTTCATCCATGCCGCCCGCCGCAACATGGACATCATGGTCATCTGCGTCAACAACTTCACCTACGGCATGACCGGCGGCCAAGTAACCCCGACCACACCGCAGACGGCCAATGCCTCCACCACCCCCTACGGTAACTACGAATATCCCTTCAGCCTGCCGTTTCTGGCGGACGCCTGCGGCGCCACCTACGTGGCGCGCTGGACCTCACTGCATGCGCGCAACATTACCAAATCGATCCGCGAGGCCTTGAACCACAAGGGCTTCTCCTTCATCGAGGTGATTGCCCCCTGCACCACGCTCTATCAGCGCCGCAATCGCCTGGGCGACGGCCTCGATGCCCTCGAGTACTACAAGGAGGAAGCTGGGGTTGAGAAAGAGGTTGACACCCGCGATGTGGGCATCGACTTCCAGAGCGATATCACCATGGGCCGATTCGTTCAGCAGGAGAAGCCAACCTACTACGAGGCGGTCAATGAACGTTACGCCAACGTCCTGGGTGACGACTACCAGCTCTACGGCATGAGCAAGCCCGAACGTGAGGAGAAGGCCAAGCGCGAGGCGGAGGAGAGAGCCAAGGTACAGGCCCTGTTGGACGAGGAAGAGGCCCAGATGATGGCCGAAGATATGGGCGTGGACGAGGAGGGACTCTGATGCATGAGGTCAGATTTTCCGGGTTTGGCGGCCAGGGCATCGTCCGTTGCGCCCTGATCACCGGCAAGGCGCTGTCGATGTATGACGACAAGTTCGCCACCATGACCCAGAGCTTTGGCCCCGAGGCCCGTGGCGGCGCCTGCAGCTCCCAGTTAGTGGTCTCTGAAAATCGGATTCTCTATCCCTACGTGACCCTGCCTGGCGTACTGATCGCACTGTCACAGGATGCCCATGATACCTATGAACCAAAGCTGAGAGACGGCGGCATCCTTATCTACGAGGCAGATCTGGTCAAGCCTAAGGAGGATGTCGGGCGGGTCCAGATGTATCCCGCACCGGTCACCCGCTTCGCGGAAGATCTCGGCAACCGCCTGTTCGCCAACCTGGTGACCCTCGGTTGCTTCTCCGCCATCACCAGGATCGTGACCCCGGAGGCGATGAAGCAGGCCCTGCCAGGGCTGGTCCCGGACCGATTTCTCGAGGTCAACAAGAAAGCCTTCGACAAGGGTTATGAATACGGGCTCGAATTGCTGGACAAGAAGCCGCTCGTTACTGGGGAAACGAAATGACAAAACGCACCGGTGTCTTTGTTTGCCACTGCGGTAAAAATATTGCCGCCACTGTCGACGTCAAAAAGGTCGCGCAGGAGCTGGCCAAAGACGACGGTGTCGTTTTCTCCGAGGATTATGTCTACATGTGCTCGGACCCAGGCCAGGGTGCCGTAATCGATGCCATCAAGGAGAACGACCTCAATGGCATGGTGATCTCCTGCTGTTCACCGACCCTGCACGAAAAGACCTTCCGCGACGCCTCCGAGCTGGGCGACCTCAACGCCTTCCAATGCGAGATTGCCAATATCCGCGAGCAGTGCGCCTGGGTCCATAATGACATGGAGGTGGCCACCGAAAAGGCCCTCAAGATCACCCGCGCGGCGGTGCGTCGCGTCCAACGCAACCAAGCGCTCGAGCCTATCGGCGTTCCGGTGACCCGCCGGGCCCTGGTGGTTGGCGGTGGCATCGCCGGCATTCAGGCCGCGCTCGATCTGACCGATGCCGGCCTCGACGTAGTCCTGGTGGAAAAACAGGCGACCATCGGCGGCAACATGCTCAAACTATCGGAGACCTTCCCGACTCTCGACTGCTCCCAGTGCATCCTCTCACCGAAAATGGTCTCGGTCTCGAAAAACCCCAAGATCAAGCTGATGACCGAGAGCGAGGTGGAGAGCATCTCCGGCTTCGTCGGCAACTTCAAAGTCAAGATCAAGAAAAAGGCGCAGTTCGTCGATCCCGAGCTGTGCAAGCTCTGCGACGACTGCACCCCGGTCTGTCCGGTCGCCGTACCCAATGAATATGATATCGGCCTGACCAACCGCCGCGCCATCCATATCCCCTTCGCCCAGGCAATTCCGGCCTCCTTTACCTTGGATGAAGAGGCCTGCCTGGGCCTCGATCCGGTGGTCTGCGGCAAGTGTGAGGAGGTCTGTGAGGTCGGGGCCATCGATTACGATAAGCGGCCAACCGTCACCGAGGAAGAGGTGGGGGCCATCGTCGTCGCCACCGGCTTCGATCTCTACGGCATGGAAAATCTGGGTGAATACGGCGGCGGGCGCTACACTGACGTGCTCGACGGCCTCCAGTTCGAGCGTCTCTGCTCGGCTTCCGGCGCCACCGAGGGCCATATCCTGCGGCCATCGGATCACAAGGTGCCCAAGGAGGTAGTCTTCATCCAGTGTTCCGGCTCGCGTGATCCGGAGAACCACTGCGCCTACTGCTCGAAGATCTGCTGCATGTACACGGCCAAGCATGCCACCCTCTACAAGCATCATGTCCCCGACGGGCAGGCCTATATCTTCTACATCGACATCCGCTCCGGCGGCAAGGGCTACGAGGAGTTCGTGCAGCGCTCGATGGAGAATGACGGCGTGATCTACCTGCGTGGTCGGGTCTCCAAAGTCTATGAGAAGGACGGCAAGCTCAAGGTGCTGGGCGTCGATACCCTGGCGGGACGCAACGTCGAGATCGACGCCGACATGGTGGTCCTGGCCCAGGCAATGCAACCCTCCACGGGCACCGCCGAGATCGCCAAGATCCTGAAGATCGGCCGCGACAAGGACGGCTTCCTGGCCGAGGCCCATCCGAAACTAAAACCGGTGGAAAGTGTGACTGCGGGCATCTTCCTCGCCGGCACCGCCCAGGGGCCGAAGGATATCCCGGAGACGGTCAGCCAGGCGAGCGCCGCCGCCAGTAAGGTCATCGCCCTGCTCTCCAAGGATGAGCTGGCGCACAGCCCAATGGTGGCCAAGGTCAGAGATCCCTACTGCACCGGCTGCCAGATGTGCGTCGATGCCTGTCCCTTCGAGGCCATCGATCTGGTGGACGGCAAGGCCAGGGTCAACGAGGTGCTGTGCGAGGGGTGCGGCTCCTGCGCAGGCGTCTGCGTGCGCGCCGCCATTGACGTCAAGAACGTCACTCAGCTTCAGATTCACGAAATGATCAGCGCCATAATGGCGGCATAATGGGAGGATGATTCAGGTGTCGAACTCATCGCAATCCACCGCAGCGGAACCACAGGAATTCGAGCCACGTATCGTGGCCTTCCTGTGCAAGTGGTGTTCGTCCGCCGGCAGCGACCTGGCCGGTGTGTCGCGCATCCAGTATCCGGCAAACGCCACGCCGATCACCATTCCCTGCTCGGGAGCGGTGTCGCCCATGTATATCCTCTCTGCCTTCAACAAGGGGGCGGACGGCGTGCTGGTTTCAGGTTGTCACCCCGGCGACTGCCACTACATGGAAGGGAACTTCCTGAGCCGCCGCAAACTGTACCTGGTGCGGAATCTGCTCCAGTTCATCGGTTTGGAATCGGATCGCTTCCGCATGTCCTGGGTCTCGGCCGCCGAGGGCGCCAAATTCGCAGAAGTGGTCGAAGAATTCGTCAGTGATCTCCGCACGCTCGGCCCCCAGAACAGACTCGCCGCGCAAAGACGCACTAATGCCGCGGGTGCAGAAGGTGCTGAAGCGGTCAGGACGTTGAAAGCGACCAAGGCGAAACGCTGATGGTCAATGTCGAAGAACTCCGCGACTACGCCGCCGGTCTCTTGGAGCAGGAGCAGGTCAAGTCCGTGATCGGCTTTCGCAGGGGCACCGCCGGCGCCCTGGCCGAACCCTGCACCATCACCTCGGCGGCCGAGGCCGCAAGCCTGGTGTGGGACCCCACCTGCCTTAATAATCTGGCGCTCTACCTGGTTAATGACAGCAAGCAGCAGGCGGCCGCCAAGACCCCCGATAACCGTCCCGTCGGCATCGTCGCCAAGGGCTGCGACAGCCGCGCTGTCGGCGTTTTGCTGCAGGAGAATTATTTCAAGCGCGAGGACGTGGTGGTGATCGGCGTCTCCTGTGAAGGCACGGGCGTCATCGACCCGAGGAAGCTCTCCGCCAAGCTGAAGGGCAGGACAGCGAGCCAGGTGGAATTCGCCGGCGCCGATGACTTCAAGATCAGCATGCATGGTGATGAAAGCGAAACTGTCATCCCCGCACGAGAGATTTTGGCCGATCGTTGCCTCGAATGTCGGGCGGCCACACCAAAGCTGCATGACGTCCTCTTCGGCGAGGCAGTCGAAGAACGCGGTTTCGACGAACCCTTCCGCGCCGTCAAGGAAGCGGAGAAGGCCTCCGAGGATGAGCGTTGGGCGACCTGGGGGCGCCACTTCGATCGCTGCCTGCGTTGCTTTGCTTGTCGCTCGGTCTGCCCGATGTGCTACTGCCCGGAGTGCGTGGTCGACAGCACGACATTCGTGATCACACCGGCAACCAGCGCCGAGGAGAAGGCCAGCCGCATCCGCTGGTGTGAACGTTCGGCAAACACCTCCGAGAGCGCGGTCTACCTCCTGACGCGCGCCATTCACCTGGCCGGCCGCTGCGTCGATTGCGGTGAATGCGAGCGGGTCTGCCCGGTCAACATCCCGCTTCGCTTGCTCAACACCAAGCTCGAAATGGAGGCCTTCGAGACGTTCGAGTACCAGGCAGGATACGATATCGAACAGCCCTCGCTGCTTTCGTCCTTCCGGGACGAAGATCCCAACAGTTTCATCAGGTAGCTCCCATGGAAAAGATCCTTAGCCAGGAAAAACTCAGGGAGTGGGTCGATACACTCGACGACTGTGAGGTGCATGCCCCCGCCTTCGCCGACTCGGTTTGGAACTATGCCAGAGTTGATGCCGGTGCCGATATCGACCTCTCTCATAGCAACACCATTCGCTCCGTCAAGGAGTTTGCCTTCCCGCAACGTGAGGTTTTCTTCCGCTTCGAAACGAAAGACGGCGTTCCACTGCTGACCTCGACCCTGCCCAATCCAAAACCCACTGTGGTGTTCGGCGTGCGGCCCTGTGACGGCAGGGGCATGCCCCGTAACGACACGGTGTTCAGCAAAGAGTTCGAGGACCCCTATTATTGGGCAAGACGGGAGAAGCTAACCCTGGTCGGCCTGGCCTGCAACGAGCCCCACTCCCCCAACTGCTTTTGTCAATCGGTCGGCGGTTCGCCGCACTCCGAGGAGGGCCTCGACATCCTGATGACCGACCTGGGCGACCGGTTCCACGTCAAGGGAATCACGGCGAAGGGAGTGGAGATCATGGAGCGCGGTCGCAACACCTTCGATGAGGTTCATGACGGCGATTTGGCCGAGGTCGAGAAGGTTCACGACGCATCACGCAGTCATCCCCAGCGCCCCATCGGCGACCTGGACGCCATTCCCGAGGCGATCCGCAGCCACTTCGATTCCCCGCTGTGGGACGAGATGGCACAGCATTGTATCGGCTGCGGCATCTGCACTTTCCTCTGTCCGACTTGCCACTGCTTCGATATCAACGACGAAGTGGCCGGCCCGAACGCCGACAAGGGTGAGCGAGTAAGAACCTGGGACAACTGTCAGTTCCCAGACTTCACCATGCATACCTCGGGACACAACCCCCGGGGCGACCTCGGCTCGCGCCTGCGTCAGCGGGTCAGCCACAAATTCCTTTATTTCGTCGAGAACCACGAGACCCAACAGTGTACGGGCTGCGGCCGGTGCATCTCGGAATGTCCGGTTGGGATCGACATTGTCGCGGTCTTGGAGAGGGTGGACCAAGCATGACGGACAACATCTATCTTCCACAGATTGGACGCATCACCGGTATTGAGGAAGAGACCCGCGGCGCCAGGGCGATCAAGACCTTCAAAGTCGAGTTCCCGAACGACGACGGTTTCGAGCACGCCTGCGGCCAGTGCGCCATGCTGTCGATCTTCGGCAGGGGCGAGTCGATGATCTCGATCGCCTCCTCGCCGCTGGTCAAGGAGTATAAACAGTTCAGCATCATGAAGATGGGGCGGGTCACCACCGCCTTCCACGACGCCAAGATCGGCGATCTCATCGGTATCCGCGGCCCCTACGGCAACCAGTTTCCCCTGGATGACTGGAAGGGCCGAGATCTGGTCTTCATCGGCGGTGGCGTCGGCCTGGCGCCGATCTGGCCGGTGATCCAGACGGCGGTGGCGCAGCGCGAGGACTTCGGCAAGATTACCGTCTTCTATGGCGCCCGCACCTCCAGCGACATCATGTACAAGGCCGATTTCGAAAAGCTTAAGGAGTCCGCCGAGGTGCAACTCTCGGTGGACGCCCCCGAGGAGGGCTGGCAGGGCTATACGGGGTTTGTTCCGGCCAACCTGATGGACAAGGCACCGTCGCCCGATAGCGCCGTCGCCATTACCTGTGGCCCGCCGATAATGATAAAGTTCGTGATCCAAAATCTGCAAGCGCTGGGCTTCGCGGACGAGCAGATCTACACCACGATTGAAAACAAGATGAAGTGTGGCGTCGGCAAGTGCGGCCGTTGCAACGTGGGCAAAGACTACGTCTGCGTAAAGGGCCCAGTCTACTCCTGGGCCGAGCTTAGGAGCCTGCCACAAGAATACTAGAAACCATGTGGCTATTCCCTAGAGGAACAGAGAGAGTTCAGAGATTTCCCCGGTTTTCTCTGTGATCTCCGTGCCTCAGCGGTGGGCGGAATGGTTACGAAACTATATAGAGTGTTAAGGGGACAGATGTAATGAACATCACTGGGATGCGTTACGGCGCGAAACTCCTGGATATTGTCGGCTTCCCCCGGTCCGAGATATTGGGGCCGGAAGCGAGCGATCAAGAGATCAAAGACCTGATAGATCGTTGCGGCGAAGTTTTCGTCAAGCCCATCTTCAAGGGCGGCGTTGGCAAGAAGGGTAAGGCCGGTCTGCTGGGCCGGGCCAAGGACCTGAGCCACGCCATGCAAGAGAAGGCGCGGCTCTATTTCGCCGAGCACTTCCACAACAATACCCTGAGCAAGGCCGAAGGCGTTACATTCGAGGGAGCGGTGCCGGCCAAGTACGAGATCTACTTCTCCATCACCGACAGTACGGAGTTCCGAGCGCCGACCATCACCATCACTCACCACGGCGGCATGGATATAGAGGAGTTGCCCCCGGAGAAGATTGCCAGCATCCCCTTCGATCCTCTCACCGGGCTGAAGGGTTTTGTCGTTTCCAATGCACTGAAGCGCCTTGGCGCTCCCAGTGAGCTGATCAGCCCGCTGGTGCAGAACCTGCCCAAGCTCTGGGATCTGTACCACAACTACGGCATGACTACCCTGGAGCTGAATCCGATCCGCATGATGCCCAACGGGAAAGGACGCCTGGTCCC
>NZ_AFOC01000093.1:0-13533 GCF_000224455.1 endosymbiont of Riftia pachyptila (vent Ph05) | reverse complement strand
AACCGCAGCAGATCACCACGGCACGGGAGCCGACGTCGACGCCGTCTGGCTGGTGCGGGAGAGTGATGCTCTCGGTCCAGCCGCAGCATACCGGCAGGTCTGCAGTTTTGACGAGATCAGGCCCTGACTCCCCCGCCGGGGAGCCTTCAGTACACCCTCTCAGTCGCCCACCACGTAGTTGGGGATGACACCACGCTCTTCCAGCACGCTGAGAATCTGTGCAATACAATCCTCTAGGGTGTCGATCTCGGTATCGACGGTGATCTCGGGTTTCACCGGCGCCTCGTAGGGAGAGGAGATACCGGTAAATTCCGGGATCTCACCGGCACGAGCCTTCTGATAGAGCCCCTTTACGTCACGGCTCTCGCACTTCTCCAGCGAGCACTTGACGNAGACCTCGATGAAGTCGCCATGGGGAAACAGGCCACGGGCGCGCTCACGATCTTCGCGGATCGGCGAGATGAAGGCTGTCAGCGCGATCACCCCAGCATCGACAAACAGCTTCGCCATCTCACCGATGCGGCGAATGTTCTCGGTGCGGTCTTCAATACTGAAACCCAGATCTCGGCAGAGCCCGTGGCGCACATTGTCGCCATCAAACACGTAGGTGTGACAGCCACGCTGATGCAACTCCTCCTCCAGCGCATGCGCCAGGGTCGACTTACCCGATCCCGACAGGCCGGTAAACCAGAGCAATTTCGCCTTGTGACGATTCATTTTCTCCCGCCTCTCGCGGGTGACAGTGGCGTGGTGCCAAACGACGTTTTTATCCATATTTAATCGCGTTCTTCAAATAGGTGGACCGATTCCGTGCCTGAATACTTCCTTAAAATCCGCCCGTACGCTAGCAAATTATCCAGGCCAATATAAGTAACGCCCTGCAGGTACCAACGAACCGGAATGGAATTCTTGCGCAGGGTCTCATTTCTTAGCGGCCGCCAGCCTGCTGCCTGTAATCTGAGCCCAACCGATCGGCACAATTGCCCCAGAAATGTCCTGCCGCATTGAATGGCACAGCCCTGCATGAATAGGACGAGATAAAGCCAGGCTCGTAATTCACTGGTATGATGGCTGCTTTTTGCAACCCCAAGAGCACCATGCAGGCAGAGGAACAGCAACCCATCCGTCAGATCCAGCTCGGCGAGAGTCAGCTGACGCTGCTCGGCACCGCGCATGTCTCACGCACTAGCGCAGAGAAGGTGCGCGAGCTGCTGCAGAGTGGCGATTATGACTCGGTCGCGGTGGAGCTCTGCCCCAGCCGCTATAACGCCTTGCTAAATCCCGATGCGCTGGCGCAGATGGATCTGTTTCGCGTGGTGCGCGAGGGCCGCGTCACCATGGTGATGGCTAGTCTCGCCCTGAGCGCCTATCAACAGCGACTGGCGGACCAGTTCGGCATCGAACCCGGTGCCGAGCAGCGTGAGGCAGTGCGTATCGCCCAGGAGTCCAACAAACCGCTGCTGCTGATCGACAGGGAGATCAGCGTCACCTTCAAGCGGGTTGCTGGCAACCTCAGCTGGTTCAGACGCTTCAGTCTGTTTGTTGGCCTACTGGCGGGCATCCTCTCCAAAGAGGATGTGGCGGAAGAGGAGATCGAGCGCCTGAAAGAGGGCGACATATTAGAGACCACCTTTGCCGAGTTTGCCGAAGACCGCCAGGATCTGTTTCTGCCCCTGATCGACGAACGTGACCGCTACATGGCTGCGCGCCTGCGCGAAGAGATCGAACAGCAGGGCCATGAAAACATCCTGGTGGTGATCGGTGCCGGCCATCTGCAGGGGGTGGCAAACTACCTGCAGAGCGAGCCGGAACCCGCCAAGGCCACGATCAAGCAACTCGACTCTCTGCCGGAGCCGAGCCGCTGGCCGAAGCTGATCCCCTGGGTCATCGTCTGCCTGGTGCTCGGCGGCTTTGCGGCTGGTTTTTTCCGCAGCAGTAACCTGGGCTGGCAGCTGGTGCTCGACTGGGTACTGATCAACGGCGGGCTTTCAGCCCTCGGCGCACTGGTCGCAGCGGCCCATCCGCTGACCGTACTGACCGCGTTTGTTGCCGCCCCGCTGACCTCACTCAACCCGGCGATCGGCGCCGGCATGGTGACCGCCGCGGCAGAGCTCTATCTGCGCAAACCAACGGTGGCCGACTTTGGCCGGTTACGCAATGACACCACCCACTTCAAGGGTTGGTGGCACAACCGCGTCTCCCGCACCCTGCTGGTGTTCTTTCTCAGCACCCTCGGCTCAGCTGTCGGCACCTATCTGGCGGGCTTTCGCATCTTTGACCGCCTGGTCAACTAACCTCACGGTCGACCCGGCGCATTACCTCCAAGCGCAAGCGGCGCATCGCATCGCCCATCGCCTTACCACTCACCCACTTCGGCAGCTGACTGCTATCCACACTGGCGGCGGCCCGATAGAGCCGTCGCAAACGGTCGGCCTGAGGATAGGTGCGCTGCTCAAACCCCGCCCGCCCACGGAAATCGGCCTCGCAGACCAGTAGAAACGCCTCCAGTCGCTGCGGCCGGCGAAACGCATCCAGTCGCTCCAGCAGCTTCAGGCGGGTGGTGGCTTTCAGCTCATCCAGGTGGTGCAGCTGGCTGTGGTAACGGCCGCAACACTCTGCTAGCTCCTGGTACCGGGTGGGCACCCGCAGACGACGACAGAGTGCTCGCAGGATTGCTACCCCGCGCTCCTCATGGCCATGGTGGCTGGGCAAGATATGCGCCGGGGTCGATGCCTTGCCGAGGTCGTGGGTAAGAGCGGCAAAACGGATGCTCTGCTCATCCGATAGCCGGGCGGCCTGCGCCAGCACCATCATCGTATGCACGCCGGTATCGATCTCCGGGTGCCAGCGCTCTGGCTGGGGCACCCCCCAAAGGCTGTCCAGTTCAGGCAACAGCCGAGCCAGCGCGCCAACCTCCCGCAGGGCCGCAAAAAACGGCACCGGATTCGGCTCGCCAAGGGCCTTGTCGAGCTCTTGCCAGACCGCGCTCCGGCACCAGCTCGTTGAGTTGGCCCGCATCAACCATCGAGCGCATCAACTCCCTAGTCTCCCCGGCGATACGAAACCCCAGAGACGCAAAGCGCGCCATGAAACGCGCCACCCGCAACACCCGGATCGGATCCTCGGCAAACGCCGGTGAGATGTGGCGCAGCACGCGCCGCTCGAGATCCCGGCGTCCACCAAACGGATCGATGAGCTCTCCGTCGTCACTCTCTGCCATCGCGTTGATGGTGAGATCCCGCCGCGACAGATCCTCCTCCAGGGTCACCCCCGGATGGGCCAGGGGCGCGGCCGGAGTCTGGCGAGAACCGCTGGTGGTGCGTGCCAGGGCATACTCGCTACCATCCTGCGGATGGATGAAGATCGGAAAGTCACGCCCCACCTGGCGAAACCCCTGTTGCAGAAGCTGCTCCGGCGTCGCCCCCACCACCAGGTAGTCGCGCTCGGTCACCGGCAACCCCAGCAACCGATCGCGCACCGCGCCACCGACCAGATAGGTCTGCATCAGCGGCCGATGCGCGCCTGTTGCAGACGCTTGCGGGCTGCCGCCACTGCCGCCTCGGCCTGCTCGATGCGCTCAAAGTATTCAGGCCGGATGCGCCGGCCTTTGCCGCCACCGATGGTCTGCCGATCTTCGTCTCGCAACACCCTGGCCTGCTCCAGGCGCTGCTCCGCCTCTTGCAACTGCTGCTCCGCCTGCTCGACCACTCTGGCGCGCTGTTTCCGCTTATATTCGCGTTGCGCAACGGCCTTGTCCGCAGCCCGGCGGATCTCACTCTCTCGCTGCTGCGCCTGCTGCTGTGCTGCGGCAGAGGGTTTAGACTCAACCTGGATGCGCTGTGTCTCGACAGAGTCCGACTGGGGGGTATCGGAGTAGATCACCCGGCCTTCCGGGTCCACCGAGCGGTAGAGCGTATCGGCACTGAGCGACACCGGCAGCAACAGCAGCAGCCAGCCGCATAGTCTGAGAGTTGTTGACATCATCTTCACCCCACTTTTGCAACCGCTCCAGCCGCCAGTCTATCAGAAGCCGCCCACGCCACGGCCACTCCATCGGCTGGGGAAACTAATGCCTGCATTGCTCGATCTCACCCTGGAAGCCTCCCAGCAGGCTGCTACATTATGCCTAAGCATAGATTCCAGATTGTGCAGCCAGAGATGAGGAGTAATAGTGATGCTTGACTACGCCGAGAAGCGGGACTTCGTGCGGATGGAGATGGATTGTCCGGCGCGTTTTCGTATCAGCGGCCAGCCGCAATTGGCGACCGGCATTGTTAGAAACCTGAGTAGCAGCGGTTTGCTGCTGGAGTTTGACCAGGAACTGGCGACCGGCACGGAACTGGCCTTGGAGATACTACCAGGCAAATCGATTACCCCCCCCTTTGCGGCCATCCTCAGCGTAATCCGCAGCAGCCCCATGGAGCACGCGAATTTCAGCATCGCCTGCGCCATCGAACGGATATTGGGAGAGAAGGATACCGGCCCCGACTTTCCCTGATCCTGTCCGCCTCCCAAGCCGCTTCAATCGACTGCCCGGGTTAGTTGGGGCGCAGCTTTCCATGTTTGGGATCAATGCATGCCGACAGGAGTTTTAATATACAATACCGACTTGCCCGCACGCCATGAGTGATGCGGGCGTTTTTCGTTTTGAGCCGGAGCGGACTATGCCAACAGCCGTCAAGCCGCGGATCCGTGAGATCCCCTACAACTACACCTCTTTTTCTGACCGGGAGATCGTCATTCGCTTTCTCGGTGAGGAGCTGTGGCGGGTCATTGAGGATCTCCGGGGCTCGCGCCGCACCGGCCGCTCCGCCCGCATGCTGTTCGAAGTGCTCGGCGACATGTGGGTGGTAAGCCGCAATCCCTACCTGCAGGACGACCTGTTGCAGAATGAGGAGCGCCGCCAGGCCCTGATCAACGCCCTGCACCATCGTCTTGATCAGTTTGAGCTGCGCACCAATGAAAACCAGCAGGCGATCCACCTGTTGCACGCCTCACGCCAGGCGGTGGAGGCATTCGAGGCACGCTTCATCCGGCAGATTGAGCTACGCCGCCAAGTAAAGCGTAATCTGATCGGCCTGACCCGCAAAGACAATGTGGATTTCAGCGGCCTTGCGCGGGTCGCCCACGCCACCGACGCCACCGACTGGCGCGTCGAGATCCCCTTCGTGGTCATCACCCCCGACACCGAGGCGGAGGTAGCAGCAGTGGTGCGCGCCTGCATCGCCTCCGGTCTGACCATCATCCCACGCGGTGGCGGCACCGGTTACACCGGAAGTGCGGTGCCGCTCGACCCCCACTCGGCGGTGATCAACACTGAGAAGCTGGAGCAACTGGGGGAGATCGAGAGCATCGCACTGCCCGGCGTGGCGGAACCGGTGCCGACCATTGTCGCCGGCGCAGGGGTGATCACGCGGCGGGTCTCGGAACAGGCGGAGGCCGCCGGGCTCGCCTTTGCCGTCGACCCCACCTCCCAGGACGCCTCCACCATCGGTGGCAATATCGCAATGAACGCCGGCGGCAAGAAGGCGGTACTGTGGGGCACCACCCTCGATAACCTCGCCAGCTGGCGCATGGTGACCCCGGACGGCAGCTGGATGGAGGTGGAGCGGCTCGATCACAATCTGGGCAAAATCCACGATCAGCCCGAGGTGCGTTTCCGCATCAGCCGCTATGCCAACGACGGCACCACACCACTCGCTGAACCGGAGATCCTACAGATACCCGGCAGCGCCTTCCGCAAGGCGGGGCTGGGCAAGGATGTCACCGACAAGTTTCTCTCCGGCCTGCCAGGGGTGCAGAAGGAGGGTTGCGACGGCCTGATCACCTCCGCCCGTTTCGTGTTGCACCGCATGCCTGAGCAGGTTCGCACCCTCTGTCTGGAGTTCTTCGGCAGCGACATCGGCCGGGCGGTGCCGGCCATCGTCGAGATCAAAGCGTATCTGGACCGGCACGACAAGGTCACGTTGGTGGGTCTGGAGCACCTCGATGAGCGCTATCTGAAGGCGGTCAAATACTCCACCAAGGCGGCCCGCGCCGAGCCCCCAAGATGGTGCTGCTGGCCGACATCGCCAGCGATCAGGCGGACCAGGTCAGCAGCGCGGCAGACCAGGTGGTCGAACTGGTGGAGGCACGCGGCGGCGAGGGTTTTATCGCCAGCAGCGCCGAGGCGCGCAGACATTTCTGGCTNGACCGGGCCCGCACCGCCGCCATCTCCGCCCACACCAACGCCTTCAAGATCAACGAAGACGTGGTGATCCCGCTGGAGCGGCTGGCCGACTACAGTCGCGGCATCGAGCGCATTAATATCGAGGAATCGATCAGCAACAAGATCGAGATCGCTGATGCCGTTCTCGACTATCTACAGAGCAGCGAATGGCGCGATCTGGCCAGCGAGGCCTTCGGTGCCAGCGATGAGAATGAAGCGATCTCCCGCGCCAAGATCAGCCTGGCGCAGAGCGCCGTTGAGCGGGCGCGGGGGCGCTGGAGCGAGACCCTGCAACAGATCGAACAGCCTGCCGCCGACCACCGGCAGCTGCTGAGCGAAGCGGAGGCCCAACACATCCAGCCAAACGACCGGTTGCTCGATCTGCTACTGCGCCGTGACCTGCTGATCTCCTACCGGCAGGAGATAGCTCTGCAGCTGGATGAGGCCTTCCCCGGCCAGGAAATGCAGCCGCTACGCCACGCGCTGCGCGAGATCCACCAGCGGCTCCGGGAGTCGCG
Organism: endosymbiont of Riftia pachyptila (vent Ph05); assembly: GCF_000224455.1. Lineage (NCBI taxonomy): Bacteria > Pseudomonadati > Pseudomonadota > Gammaproteobacteria > endosymbiont of Riftia pachyptila. The sequence continues at coordinate 6,807 of NZ_AFOC01000093.1, read as the reverse complement.
GCTGTTCGTGGCGCTGCACATGCATGCCGGTGACGGCAACGTGCATACCAATATCCCTGTCCACTCCGACAACTACGCGATGCTGCACCGCGCCGAGCGGATGGTGGACCGCATCATGGCACTGGCCTCCTCGCTGGGCGGAGCGATCTCTGGTGAGCACGGCATTGGCCTGACCAAGCTGCAGTACCTAGAGCCGGAGAAGCTGCAGGCGTTTGCCCGCTACAAGGCACAGGTCGATCCCGAACAGCATTTCAACCGTGGCAAGCTGGCTATCGGTGCCGATCTGCGCAACGCCTACACTCCTTCGCTCAAGCTGCTGGAGCAGGAGGCAATCATCCTCGAAGAGAGTGAGCTGGGCGCGCTCAACGACGAGATCAAACACTGTCTGCGCTGTGGCAAGTGCAAGCCGGTCTGCATGACCCATGTACCACGTGCCAACCTGCTCTACTCACCGCGCAACAAGATCCTCGCTACCGGCCTGATCATCGAAGCCTTCCTCTACGAGGAGCAGACCCGCCGCGGTCTATCGCAACGCCATTTCGATGAGATGAACGACGTGGCCGACCACTGCACCGTCTGCCACAAGTGCCTCACGCCCTGCCCGGTCAATATCGACTTCGGTGAGGTCACCACCCGCATGCGCAAGATCCTCACCGAGCGCGGCCAGAAGCGCCGCAGCCTGGGTGCGATGGCGGCGATGAGTTTCCTCAATATGACCGATCCACGGGCGATCCGCTGGATGCGCCTGGGGCTGGCCGAGTGGGGATTCAAGGCGCTTAATCTGGCGCATGGGCTAGCCAAGCGCAGTGGTCTACTGAAACAGCGCAGCACCCTACCCCGCGCCACCACAGGCAGACCGGAGGTAAAGACCCTGGCGCTGGAGATGCTGAGCTACCCGATCCGGGTAGAGCCACCCAAGCAGAGCCTGCGGGCGATGCTCAAACTAGAGGATCACACCACTATACCGATCCTGCACAGCCCTAAGGGGTCGCCCGAAGAAAACGAGGCGGTCTTCTATTTCCCAGGCTGCGGCTCAGAGCGCCTCTACAGCGAGATCGGTCTGGCGACCCTAGCGATGCTGGCCGAGACTGGCGCCACCACCGTGCTCCCCCCCGGCTATCTCTGCTGCGGCTACCCACAGAGCGCGGCCGGACAGGCGCAGCGCGGTCACCAGATCACCACTGAGAACCGGGTGCTGTTTCACCGTGTCGCGAATACTCTCAACTACATGGATATTCGCACCGTGGTGGTCTCCTGCGGCACGTGCATAGATCAGCTGCTGAAGTATGAATTTGAAAAGATCTTTCCCGGCTGCCGACTGCTCGACATCCATGAATACCTGATGGAAAAAGGGATCAAGATTACTGACGGCGCGCCGGGCAATTACCTCTTCCATGACCCCTGCCATAGCCCGATGAAGCTGCATGATCCACTCGAGGTCACTGCCTCCCTCACTGGCGGCAGGGTCGAGCTATCGGATCGCTGTTGTGGCGAAGCCGGCACCCTCGGCACCAGTCGGCCCGACATCGCCCACCAGCTGCGCTTCCGCAAGGAGGAGGAACTCCAAGCCGGGTTGGCCAAACTGGTGATGATGCAAAGCCGGGCCATATCAGCGTCAAGCTGCTGACCAGCTGCCCTGCCTGCCAGCAGGGCCTAAGCCGTTATACCGACTCAACCGGCCTCAAACCCACTTATATTGTGGTCGAACTGGCAAACAGGATGCTGGGAGAGCGGTGGCAGCAGCAATTTATCCAGCAGATGAGTCAGCAGGGCATCGAACGAGTGCTACTTTGATAAGGTGCCAGCAACTACTTTTGCTAAAGCATTTGGAGATCAGCTGGTGGCAAGTGGCTGGTTTTGTCGAGGTTGGTCGGGTTGTGCCAGCATACAATGCCGATTTTTTAACGCGAAAAAATCGCTGATGCTGGGAGGGCCGCTGGAATTGATTAATTTATCAGCGCTTCCTTCGTGGCTTGTGTAAAAATGACTCCCGGCCGTTTTTTGGAGCGCAAGGCTATCCGCCCATGATTCGTTCGGAGCCTCCCTAAGAAGCTGCTTCGCTCTCGAAATGTTTCAGCAAGTTCTCCAGCTCGCTCAACCGCTCAAGCGCCTGTGCCACTGATTCCCCCTCCTGCTGGCGCTGCTCCAGCAGAGCCCGGGCCTGTTTGCTGATCGCCTCCAGCTGCGGCGGATCAAACAGGGTCACAGCCACCTGAAACTCCTCTTCAGAAGCGCTCAGCAGAGTCGGCACCAAGTCATCTTCACCTATCAGAGAGTCGGGGGAGAGCAGGTCCACCGCCAACGGGTGTTCCAGCATCTCATAGTGCAGCCGCCTGGCTTCTTCCTCCTGCTGCAGTTCCTGATGGGCCAGGGTGTCATTGCCGGCACCTCGCCACACCGCCTGCATAATCACCGCCACCAGCTTGCTGATCGCATCCTTGTTGGCGCCCTGCTCATCGGCCAGACCGCAGGCGGTCTCATAGGCCTTGTCGAGACGCTCTTTCAGTTCGAGGATCACATCGCTCTGTTCGTGGGGACCAAGTCCGACCGCTTCACCCACCAGCTTGCGCAGCTCTTCGATAAAGCTCACCAGCTCTTCGTGATCTTTGCGCTGTGCCTCTTCCAACGCAGAGGGCGTAAGCGAACGCTCACTTTTGTCGAACAGAGGGTTGTTGTGTTTTCGCATCAGGTGCCGCTCATAGCGACCCGGCATTGTGCTGAATAGCAGTTTCATCAAATCCTACCTAATAGATCGAAAAGGCTGTGCTGCCGCGTCAGCAGCCCTCATCCTGACTAGCCTGAAAGTCGGGGTTGATCGCCTCGTAGAGTGATGAGTAGTCATCTTCCCCATGTCCCGCAGCCTGCGCCTCACCGAAGACTCTTAGCATCGTCTGCGGCAACTGCGCATCGATGCCCAGCTCATCCACCACGCGGCTGAAAAGATCCACATCTTTGATCAGATGCTTAAGGGGAAAGTTGGGGTTGGCATAATCGTGGCTCAGCATCTTCGCCAGCTTCTTGTCGAAGGTCGGCGCATAGAGCGCGCTCTCTCGCAGCAGGCCCATGAACTGCTCCACATCGATGCCTTCGGCCCGCACCAGCCCAAGGCTCAGGGAGAAGGCAGAGGTGAGCGAAGCGATCAGTTGGTTCATCGCCAGCTTCATCGCCGCACCCTGACCAACCTCGCCGATGCGCTGCACCTGCTTGCCGAGACAACGCAACAACAACAGCATCTGCTGGTAGATCTCTGCATCACCTCCGGCCATCACGATCAGGTTGCCGGACCGTGCCTCCGGGATGCTGCCGAGCACCGGTGCCTCCAGGTAGTGTCCACCAACCGCCTCCACCGCAGAGGCAATCTCGCGGCTCTGATTCGGTGCGATGGTTCCCATCTGTACCACGACCTTGCCTGCCAGCCCACTGAGTGACGAGGGCTGCAACAGGGTCGCACGGATAGCTGCGGCATCGCTCAGGGTCAGCAGGACAGCCTCCCCCTGGGCAATCGCGGCTGTCAGATCAGATTCGACCGGAATACCTTTAGCTTGCACCTGACCGTAAGCAACCTGGGAGCGGTTCCAGGCAACCAGCTCATGCCCGCACTGGATTAGCCGCTGTGCGATCGGCTTCCCCATCAGCCCCAATCCGATAAGCGTGATCTTCATGTTGTCTTCACTCTAGATGCGAAGCCAAGAGGTATAAGGCTTGTTTGATCAAGGGAATCAGTAACCCGCCTGCAGATAGAGCATCGGTCCCTGAAAGGTGTAATCGAACTCACCCCGCAGGTTGTCATCATCGGCGGAGAGGCTGTATCCGTAATAGGTGTAGCCGCCGCCGATGCCGAAGTTTTTACTGAAGTCATAGCGCACCGAAATGCTGCCATTTACCAGACTGCCAGAATAAGCATCATAATCGAGCGCAAACACCTGCGCCCAAGCATCCAGTTTCAGCTTGGGGGAGATCCAATAGGCACCATCCAGACCCAGGCTGGGTAGCGGGATGCTCACGTCGGCATCATAGCTGGGGCCAGCAAGGCGCGTGCTAATCCCTGTGGAGAGTGAGGTCACATGGACACCGAGCAGGCTCTCGATCTGCCAGTCTTCGTTCTGATAGAGCTTATAACGCCACGCCAGACGTGCGACCTTCGAATCAAAGAAGCTGTCGACGAGCGTATCAACGGTATAGTCCTCACCATCAATAGTGATGGTGCTGTTGAGCATACTGCTGCCACTGCGTGATAACTCCACATAGGAGAGATCGATGGCGTGATTCTCATTAAAGCGATAGGTGATATCCAGCATCGGCAGGATCTCCCGCTCTCCCAGGCCAAGTTGATCCTCCATGTTAAAGCTGGTCCCGATTGTGCCATCTTTTGAATCGAGCCTGAGCTCAGTAGCGGTGCTGGCCCAGAAGGCGGCAAGGCGTACCTCTATCGTATTCGGCTCAGCCATTGCCTCGAAGGTAGCTAACAGGCCGACAACCAGTAATCTAAAGCCCACAATCACTTTACGCTTGTTCACTCTGCTATTTACTCCCTGGTAAAGATCTGGATGCCTGATGATAGGGCCGGCTTAATTCATGCACGGCCTCGACAAAGGCCCCGGCATGTTCCGGCGGAATATTGGGATGAATGCCATGGCCCAAATTGAAGACGTGACCCTCGCCCGGACCGAAACTCTCGAGCACCCGGCCAACCTCTTCACGAATACGCTCGGGTGAAGCATAGAGCACGCAGGGATCCATATTGCCCTGCAGCACTACCTTGTCACCGACGCGCCGGCGCGCCTCGGCTAGATCGAGGGTCCAGTCGATGCCGAGTGCATCGCAGCCGCTCTCGGCCATCCGCTCGAGCCAGAGCCCTCCGCCCTTGGTGAAGAGGATCACCGGCACCTGGCGGCCCTCCGCCTCGCGGGTCAGCCCCTGGATGATGCGTTGCATGTAGTCGAGGGAAAAGGCCTGGTAGGCGGCCGGGGTGAGTGCGCCACCCCAGGTATCGAAGATCATCACCGCCTGTGCACCGGCGGCAATCTGCGCATTCAGGTAGGCGGTGACCGAATCGGCAACCCGGCTGAGCAGCTGATGCATCAGCTCGGGACGATCGAACATCATCCCCTTTACCTGGGCGAAGTTCTTGGTGCCGCCGCCCTCGACCATGTAGGTGGCCAGGGTCCAGGGGCTGCCTGAGAAGCCGATCAGCGGCACCCGTCCATCCAGCTCGCGGCGGATGGTGCGCACCGCATCCATCACGTAGCCCAGGTCATCCTCCATGTCGGGCAGACCCAGCGCCTTGACCGCTGCCTCATCACGCACCGGGCGTTCGAAGCGTGGCCCTTCTCCTTCGGTGAAGTAGAGCCCCAGTCCCATGGCGTCGGGTACGGTGAGGATATCGGAGAAGAGGATCGCCGCATCCAGCGGGTAGCGGTCGAGGGGCTGGATGGTCACCTCGCATGCCAGTTCAGGATTACGGCAGAGGTCCATGAAGCTACCGGCCTTGGCGCGGGTGGCCCGGTACTCCGGCAGATAGCGCCCGGCCTGACGCATCATCCAGACGGGTGTGACATCAACCGGCTGCCGCAGCAGAGCCCGGAGGAATCGATCGTTTTTTAGGGTGCTCACTTAGGGATCCTGATATCGTCTCTCGCTCAAACTTACCGGGCGGATTCTACACAGTTTGCCGCATTCCCGCCTCCATCGAGTCAAACCCATGTAACATTCGGCTGCGATAGTGTCCCGGAAGTCCGCAACAGTTTAACCTGGCTTGATGCAAGTGAATCTGAAGGAGTTTGGCATGTCCGCAATGCAGAAGATCATCCTTGAAAAGAAGGCGGCACTGGCCGAGTCGGTGGGGATACCTCTATCGGCTCTAGCGGCGCTCTGCGCCGAAGTCTGGCCAGATGCTGATGCCATCGACACCACTCTGCAGCGCCATCTCAAGGATCTGACACACTGCGAGACACTCTACGCCTGGGATCTGGATGGCAGGGAGATCTCCTCGCTAATCCGTGACGGTGTTGCCGACCCCGCATGGCGCGGGCGGGACCTCTCCCATCGCCCCTATCTAAAAAACAACCTGCCGTTCAAAGGCATCATGCTCTCCTCCGTCTACCAGAGCGCCTATTCGGGTAAAGAGTGTGTCACCGCCCTGCAAGCGGTACGTCGAGAAGATCAGCTGATGGGCTTTATCGCTGCCGACTTCTCCCTCAACAAGCTGCTTGCCGATACTCCAGCGCTGGCCGCGGAGAGCCAATGGCAACAGTTCAAAGGCGACCCGGCGGTACGCAGTACCCTGTTCATGCAGCAGCGGGTTCAAAGCCTGCTGGATGAGAATATCGATTCGGTACACGACACCGTACTGACGCTGATGAGCACCCACGGCATCTTCCACAGTAAGATCCACTACTCCAGCGGGCGCTGTTCCTTCTGGTTGCTGGAGGATCCCTACTCCTATCGCATTCATGGTGTGCTGGAAATCATCGATCCCGATATCAGCCTCGCCTATCCACTGCACGACTATCCCGCCGTGGCCAAGGTCACTCCCAGCCAGCTGCGCGCCGCACTCGATGGGCTGAAGGCACTGCGCTTCGCCGACGAGACCATCTATCTGCGCAGCGCCTCACTCAACATCATGAATGGCATGATCGGGCTCACTTTCTCCTGTGATGGCTCACACTACATGTCGATCGACGAATTTCTGGAGAAGAACCTGGTTTTCTGGGTCGGAGAACTGGCGACAGAGCAGACTTCCTCGTGACAGCGAGGCAAATGGAGTCATGAATATTAAATAGAACGGGGCGCCTTACGCGCCCCTTT